>CAZQRE010000006.1:0-19247 GCA_964595695.1 uncultured Dehalococcoidales bacterium | reverse complement strand
AGGGTAGCATCCCCGGCCACAATTCTAGTCAGGCTTCCATCTAACTGACGCAATAGCAGGCTGCCATCGCTGGCTACTGATTCAGCAATACCTTCATACATAGTCTTGCCCGACTTTACCTGGACTCTTTTACCCAGCGTAACCAAACTATCCCGCCACTCTTCATAAACAGACCCCCCCGCTGGCAGGGACAGATATAACCTTTCTATTTCAACCAGTAGTCGCTGGATTAGACTTAAGCGCGATACTTCTCTTCCCAGCTCATCGCAAAGACTGGTGGCAGTAGATAGAATCTCAGGAAAACCGGAAAGCCTAAGGTTCACATTTACCCCAATACCTATAATAGTATAGTCCACCGTGTTTCCCCGCACATCACTTTCGATTAGAATGCCACACACCTTCCGGCTATTAATAAGAACATCGTTAGGCCACTTAACCTGCGACTTTAAGCCAGTGACTGCCTCAATACTATGAACCACAGCTAGAGAAGCTAGCATAATAAGGAAAGGTAGGTGAGGCAGGCTGGGATAGAGAATAATAGACAAAGCAATGCTACCCTTAGGTGATAGCCAGGCACGCTTTAGCCGACCCTTCCCCGCCGTCTGCTCATCAGCAACAACAATAGTTCCCTCGGCTGCTCCCTGTTGAGCCTCCCGCTTGGCCACATCCATTGTTGAAGTCAACCGAGGATAGTAAATAACCCTTTGCCCAATAAAATGAGTGTCTAAATTATTAGTAATAGAAGCCGGCGATAAACTATCTTCCATCATTCCCACGCTACCCGGCTAAAGCAAGCCTTACCATCAAGCATCCTTGACAAACTTACTGCTCTCCGATACTTTATCCTTTGTTGATTATATTAGTCAATAAGAAGGTAAGGGTAAGCATGATAGTTCAATTCTTCATTGTATTTAAAGATTATCTTATTGAAGTATTACCCTTCTTAGCTATAGGCTTCTTGCTCAGTGGTTTAATTCGTGAATTTGTTCCCACCCAGTGGGTGGAGAGGCACCTCGGTGGCAAGGGGATTAAGCCGATTATCTATTCCACCCTCGTTGGAACCACTCTCCCTATCTGCTGCCTGGGCTCTCTCCCGGTAGCGTTAAGCCTGCATGAAAAAGGAGCCAGATTGGGACCGGTGTTAGCCTTTCTGGTGGCAACACCAGCCACCTCCATAACCGCTCTCCTAGTCTGTTATGCCCTGCTCGGCCTAAAGTTCACCGCCTTCATATTCCTGGCTGCGATTTTGATGGGTTTGAGCACGGGTCTTGTTGGGAATTTCATCAGGGTCAAGCCTAAAGCTTTCACGTCTCAAGGTAAACAGCTAGTTATAGATCCAATTTGTGGGATGAACATAGAAATAGGGAAGGCAACTAAAACAGAATATAAAGGAGAGGTTTATTATTTTTGCTGTCCCCACTGCCAGCAGACATTTGAAAGTAGACCCGAAGAATATTCGGGGACTTATTCCAAGAACATCGCTCACCGGCTGAAGCATGTTTTCAAATATGCCTTTGTGGATATGGTGAGGAGAATCGGTCCCGAGCTACTTTTAGGCTTGGCTCTGGCAGCATTAGTGGCAACAATTACACCAGTAGGGAAATTTGTCGGAGACTATTTTAGCGGTGGCCTTGGCTATCTATTTAGCCTAGTCTTTGGAATTATAATGTATGTTTGCGCTACTGCCAGCGTTCCCTTAGTTCACGCCTTCATATCGCAGGGGATGAATATCGGGGCTGGAATGGTGCTGTTACTGGTGGGTCCGGTTACCAGTTGGGGAACTATTCTAGTCTTACGCAAGGAATTTGGCGGCAAGACCCTGCTTACCTATCTGGTGGTCATTTGTGTCACCGCTTTGGCTTTAGGTTATTCTTTCTCTATAATATAGGAGGAGATACGGTGAAGGTAGTAATGGCGATGAGTGGCGGGGTGGATTCCTCGGTTGCTGCCGCCATTCTTACACAGGAGGGCTATCAGGTGATTGGGGTCACCATGCAAATCTGGCCCTCGGATAAGCAGGCATCTGAGGTGGACAGGTTTGGTGGCTGTTGCGGATTTGGTGCAATAGAAGATGCTAAAAAGGTAGCCTATAAGCTGGGCATCCGTCACTATGTAATGAATCTCAGGGACATCTTTAGTCAAAAAGTTATCGCTGATTTCTGCCAAGAGTATAGCCTGGGAAGGACACCAAATCCCTGTATTAGGTGCAACCGGTATATTAAGTTTGATGCCCTGCTGGAGAGGGCTAAGGGTTTGGGTGCCGATTTTGTGGCTACCGGACATCATGCTAGAATAGAGAAGGACGAGGCTAAAGGAAGATACCTTCTCAAGAAAGGAATCGACCAGCGCAAAGACCAGTCCTATGTGCTCTATCCACTGACTCAGGAGCAACTAGGGCATACCCTGTTGCCCATAGGACATTTTACTAAACAGAGGGTGAGGGAAATAGCCGGAGAACTGGGGCTGCCGGTGGCAACTAAGCCGGAAAGTCAGGAGATTTGCTTTATCCCTGACGACGATTACCCCAGGTTCCTTAAAGAGTATATCCCCCAGGCGGTAAAACCGGGACCAATACTGGATGAGCAAGGTAGCACCTTAGGCGAGCACCGGGGAATTTTATTTTATACCATAGGTCAGCGTAAGGGGCTGGGCATATCAGCCAAGGAACCATTATATGTAATAGCCATTGACCAGGAAAGAAATGCCATTGTGGTGGGTAGCAAACAAGCAGCATATGAAAACGAGCTTATCGCCTCCGGGTTGAACTGGATAACTATAACCCGGCTAGAGCAGCCAAGCACGGTGAAGGCTAAGATAAGATACCGTCATAAGGAGGCTGAAGCAGCTATAGCCCCCTTGGATGAAAATAAAGTTTATGTAAAGTTTAAGGAACCACAGATGGCAATCACCCCAGGGCAGGCAATAGTCTTTTACGATGGAGATACGGTGGTGGGTGGGGGAACAATAGAGCAGGTAAGGAAGTGATGGTATGGCTAAAATAATTGCCGTCTGTAGAAGTGAGAAGAAGGGAACCAAAAAGGAAACTATAGTCGAAGGTATGCTCAGGGAAGATTATGGGCTGGACGGTGATGCTCACGCCGATGGCAGCACTCACCGTCAGGTAAGCCTGCTGGCAATTGAAAGCATTAATAAGATACTAGGTCTGGGCTTCGATGTCGGTCCCGGGGATTTTGCCGAAAACCTGACCACTGAAGGGATAGACCTGATATCACTGCCGGTTGGCACACATATATCTATAGGAGATGAGATTATCTTGGAACTCACTCAGATTGGCAAGGAGTGCCATACCGGGTGCGCTATCTATCGCCAAATAGGCAAATGCATCATGCCTAAAGAAGGGGTGTTTACCAAAGTAATCCACGGGGGACTGGTCAGGACTGGAGACGCAATAAAGGTGGCGGAGGGGAAAAGATAATAGGTATGATAGAGAGATTCCCCATACTGCGGGTTACTGAACAAGGTAGGAGCCAGGGCGAGGATATAATTACCACGGAATTCGCTCTCACCATCATTTTAAATAACCAGGAGTTGGTAACCCTGCTCTGCTCACCTACAGATTTGAAGTATTTAGCTATCGGTTTCCTTTCCTCTGAAGGGTTACTTAAAAGCAAGGATGAAATCAAGAAGATAGTAGTCGATGACCAGAGGGGTGTGGTGCGGGTGGAGACCGCAGAAGATAAAGGGTTGGCTAGCCAGCTTTTATTCAAGCGGCTCATAACCTCGGGCTGTGGAAGAGGGGCTTCTTTTTATAGCGCTGCCGATGTCAAAAACCAGGCAAAGGTAGAATCCCAAATTAGAATATCAGCTCCCCAAGTTTTCGCCCTGGTAAACCAGTTCCAACACCGCTCCCAGGTCTACCGGGCAACGGGTGGTGTTCACAGTGCTGCCCTGTGCGATACCAAAACCATCCTCGTCTTCAGCGAGGACATAGGCAGGCATAATGCCATTGATAAAATCTTTGGCGAATGTATGTTGACAGATTTGCCCACAGAAGACCGCATAATAATCACCAGTGGCAGAATCTCTTCAGAGATTTTGCTCAAGGTAGCCAGGAGAAATATACCCATACTTATTTCTAAATCTGCCCCTACTAACCTGGGGGTGGGGTTAGCTGCTGATTTAGCTGTAACTCTCATCGGCTTTGTCCGAGGAAAGAGAATGAATGTTTACACTGATAGCTGGAGGGTGGTAGCTAAATAGAAGCTTGCTCAAGAGGAGAAATGG
The DNA here is from genome assembly GCA_964595695.1 of uncultured Dehalococcoidales bacterium. Classification (GTDB taxonomy): domain Bacteria; phylum Chloroflexota; class Dehalococcoidia; order Dehalococcoidales; family DAOVUZ01; genus DAOVUZ01. Next base: position 15,002 of record CAZQRE010000006.1, on the reverse strand, counting down.
AGGAGTTTGCTTATATAGTTATCCTTATTACCGCTAGTAACAGTGAAGAGGCATATAAAATAGCTGAAGTGCTCCTTAATCAAAGGAAGGCAGCTTGTGTAAATATCGTGCCCGGGGTTAGTTCACTCTTCTGGTGGCAAGACAAGCTTGATTCAGCTCAGGAAAGCCTCCTAATCGTCAAGACTAAAGCATCGCTACTTCCTGAAATCATTAGTCTGGTCAAGGGAGTTCACAGCTATGATGTTCCTGAGATAATCGCCTTGCCCATTGTCGGTGGCAATCAAGATTATCTGGAGTGGATAGGCAAAGAGGTAAAATAGGCTATGCTTACTACAGATAAGCGGGAAAGGGTTTATATTGCTGGCACCGGGCTGCCTGCTTTATGAGTACTTCACACCAATGCAAGTTATAGTCTTGCGAATCCCGGCGATGGAGTGAATCTGTTTGACCACAGTGCCCACGGCGTCTATGTCAGCAACTTCAATGGCTGCCACCACATCATAAGGACCAGCTACTGTATCTGCTGACTTCACCCCTCCCACCTTTTGCACAGCCTTTGCTACCTCGCCTGCCTTTCCCACTTCTGCCTCAATTAGCACATAAGCTTTTATTGCCATTGTCTTGTACCTCCTTAAATGGTTTCTACTACAAGTTTTCTAAATCCAGTCCTTCCCAATCTAGTAAATACTCAATTTTATTATACATTATCCATTAACGAGAAGCCATAATTGGGAAAGTCAACTGGCATGCATTTACTTCAGCCAAATAAACAGCGACCTTGTGTAAACTTATGTGTAAAATATTGTGTAGTAATGTTGTGGAGGTGAACAGATGGCTAAAAAAGTGATACAAGTTCCGGTTGATGAAGAACTCCTGAAGGACTTAGATGGCTTGTCCAAGAAGCAGCGCAAAGCCAGGTCAGAGCTAATTCGCCAAGCTTGCCAGATTTACTTGCAACAGGCCAAACAGGAAGAAATGGATAGACTCTACCAACAAGGATACGAGAGAATCCCAGAAGAGGCGGAAGTGGGTGAAGCTCAGGTAGCCGTGGCAGGAGGGATTATGTCCAGGGAGTCATGGTAAATGCGCCGAGGTGAAGTGTGGTGGGCTGAACTACCCTCACCCATTGGCAGATGCCCAGCCCTATTACTGTCGAGGGACGCCGCCTATAGAGTGAGGACTTCGGTTACCGTCGCCGTAATTACGCGTACCATCCGTAATATTCCTGTTGAAGTGCTGCTCGGGCAAGAAGATAGGATGCCAACACAGTGCGCCGTAAACCTGGATAATATCTTTACCATTCCTAAGTCCAGGCTAACAGAGCGAATTATTGCACTACCCACCGAGAAGATGACTGCGGTGGTGAAAGCAATTGTCTTTGCTCTTGACCTGAGGATTTGATAGGATTTTAAGAGGTTTATCCCAGAGATGATACTTGACTATATCGACAATATTCAACTGTCAGATGACAGAGTAAAAGCGCACTATAATGAACTTCATTCCCTAGGTTATCTTGCCCAAGGCTTGAGCTTCCTTTATGAGCAAGTGCAACGCTTAGAAGCCAAGGTTATAGAGCAGACTGGATTTGGTGCTGCCCCGGTTTTTGAGCCTACCCTTAATATATGATATAATTTAAATTAGAGCTATGACTATAAAAACGGCAGCTACCAACCGCAAAGCATATCATAACTATCAGATAGGGGATAGTGTGGAAGCCGGCATCGTGCTTACCGGCACCGAGATAAAGTCAATCCGAACCGGGAGAGTGAGTTTAGGTGATGCCTATGTTAGACCTGAGGCTGGGGAATTATGGCTGGTGAATGCTCATATTGCTCGCTATGAAGCAGGTAGCTATTTAAGCCATGACCCAAAGCGACCTCGAAAGCTTCTACTGCACCGTAAGCAGATTGATAGTCTCACCAGCAAGGTGTTGGAACGGGGCTTCACTCTGGTTCCACTTAAATTATATATTAAAGATAGTATTGCCAAGGTTGAGGTGGCGTTAGCCAGGGGTAAAAAGCTGTATGACAAGCGAGAATCCATAATTCGCCGTGAGACAGAAAGAGAGATAGGGCGAGCCATAAAAAGGCAGAAGTATCAAAGGAGGTAGTTTATATTCAAGCCATCCGTAGTAAGTGGGGACGCGTGGGTTCGACAGGAGGAGTATGCTATAGGATTGCAAGCCGAGGTGCCGCTAACCTCGTAAAACAAGTGGCAAAAATAACTGGCAAAGAACCAGTTCTCATTGCTGCCTAATTAAATAGGTGGCACATCCAACCTGACCCCACCTCAACGGGTTAGGATTGGGTGCCGAAAAGTTGAGGTGCCACCGCCCAGACGTCGATAAGGGCGATGAAAGAATTATCGACTGGCTTGGCTAAACTCGGTCAGCAGAGGCTAGCCGGGTAAGATTAAATAGCTGACTAAGCTTGTAGTATATTCTGGGTAGCTCCTCTTGGACGGGGAGTTCGACTCTCCCCCGTCTCCACCAGAAATTTTGAAGCACCAGCTTGGCAAGGCTGGTGCTTTTTATATTTAGATAAAGTTTGGTGATGATGTAGATTCACTTGAAGCCTGATACAATAAACGCTACAATGAATAGAGAAGGAACGTGTTAGGAAAGCAGGAATAAATTACCTTGGAGCCGTGGTAACTATGCTTCAGAACCAGAAGGCAACAGGAAAAGGGGGACATAAGCAGGGTCGCATAAGGCCCCCTGAATTTCATCCCGTTTTAGCAGTCATAGACATGCAAAATGGCTTTTGTGCCCGTGGAGGCTCTTACGAAAAGTTCGGAGCTGATACAAGCGTATACAGGAAGATCATACCTAATGTGAACAAGCTTATAGATGTCTCTCGTGAATTACACATACCTGTCTTTTATACACAACAAGTGAGAGAGGCATCGGGAATAGACCTCCTGACTAGAATCCACCGTATCATACCGAGAAGAAGGTTAGAACTCATCGAAAACATCAAAGCATGTGTGAGAGGAACATGGGACGCAGAGATAATCGATGAGTTGCGACCAACAAAAGATGACCACATAGTGGTAAAAAGGAGGGACTCTGCTTTCCAAGATACCGAGTTCGAGCTATGGCTGAAGAGCGTGGGTGCTGATACCGTCATATACGCCGGCATAGACACTTGCATCTGCGTCGAAAGTTCAATTAGGGAAGGATTCAATAAGGGTTATGATGTTATCCTAGTAGAGGACGCAGTTGCCTCTTCCTGGGAGGAGTTGCATAAGGCTACACTAGACAAGGTGAAGGGGTCCTTCGGCTTGGTTTTGACTACAGAACAACTCATCGACATGCTCCATGCCACCAAGCATAAAGCCCTAGCCTTCACACTTTCTACGGCGTACCTATGATAACCACGGATACTATGCTAGCCATTGCTCTAGGACTTATCGGGCAACTACATGTTTGGTTGAAAAAGTAGCTGACCAGCTTCATAATACACAAACAAGGTTGGAAGCTGAGTTTCATAATTAGTCTGATGACTTGCCTGCCCAATTAGCAGGGAGCAGTTCGGCAGTGTAAAATCTGGATAAGGTGAAGTGATGCGAATAGGCATTCCTAGAGGTCTGTTTTATTATCACTATTATCCAATGTGCAAGACCTTTTTCGAACAGTTAGGCGCAGAGGTGGTTGTTTCACCCCCCACCTCCAAGGATACCCTTATGTCAGGCTGCTCTCGGCTCATAGCCGAAACCTGCCTCCCGGTAAAGGTTTTCTGCGGTCATGTGCTTTCTCTAGTAGATAAGTGTGACTATGTCTTTATCCCTTCCATCCGTAGCATAGAGCCAAAGGTCTATAGCTGCCCCAAGTCCATTGGCTTACCCGATATGATGAGGGTAGCTGTCCCGGAATGCCCCCCTATTCTCGACCCAGATATTGATATCAGTAACGGGAAGCGTAACCTTTATCAAGCCATCTATAAACTGGGGTGTGCCTTTACCCGCAACCCCTTTAAAATCAAAAAGGCATCAGAAAAGGCACGGCAAATCCACCAAGAGTTCCAAACGCAGATGCAGAGCCAGGGACTGACTACCCCTGAGGTAATAGAAAGAATGTTTCCCCAACCTGGAGAAGAGCCCAAAGATAATGACTCCAACCCCACTATCACTATCGCTTTAATTGGGCATCCTTACCTCGTTTATGATGAGTATATTAATCACCGGCTCACCTCTCGGTTACAAGAGATGGGAGTTAAGGTTCTTTCCCCTGAGATGGTGGGAAAGAGAGAGCTCCGTGCTGCAATCTACGAGCTGGTAGAGCGCCCATACTGGACGTGTGAGGACGAGATAATTGGCGCCGGAGTATACTACCTGCGAGGTGACACTGACGGCGTCATTTCTGTTGCTCCCTTCGGCTGTGGCCCTGACTCGTTAATGATAGCGTTGCTCCAGCACTATGCAAAACGGTCAGGCAAGCCTTTTATGTCTCTTACCTTTGATGAGCATACCGCAGAAACAGGTCTTATAACCCGCCTCGATGCCTTCCTTGACATGGTTCGGCGAAAGAAAAAGACGGGCTCAAGATATGTTTATGCCCCCCACTATGTCAGAGAAGGAAAAAAGCCAGAGAAAATCAGCGTTCTGGGTATACCTAACTTAGGAGATAAGTTTGCCGCATTTAGGACAATAGCCCAGCAGGTTAATATCTCTCTGGTGGTGCCCCCGGTTACCAAGCATACCCTTTCCTTGGGCACCCGATATTCGCCCGAGTTTGTCTGCCTGCCGTTCAAGGGGATATTGGGGACCTTCATCGAGTGCTTGGAGCAAGGGGCAGACACCCTGTTTATGGTAACCAGCTTTAATGCTTGCCGCATGGGCTACTATGCCAAAGTCCAGGAGCAGATTCTCCATGACCTGGGATATGAATTTAACTTCCTCAAGTTCCATAGTTCAGAGAAGAGCTTAATTGGCGTCCTCAGGGCAATCAAGCGCCTGTCCAATGATGCCTCCTGGGCTACAGTCGTCTCTATCTTCCGCCTGGGGGTAGCCAAACTAAGAGCCCTGGACGACCTAGAACGACGGGTGCAAAAGATTCGACCTCTGGAACTGGAAACGGGTAGTGCCGACCTTTTTTATCAACAAGCGATTGAGGCTATCAATAAAACCACAACCTTGGCTTCTTTGAAACAGGTAGTAGGGGAGTACATTGAAAACCTGGAGCAAATACCAAGGAACCCCCATGCCGTGCCTATCAAGATAGGCATCGTTGGCGAGATGTATGTGGTAATGGAGCCCTTTTCCAATATGAACCTGGAATTTGAGCTAGGGAAGATGGGGGTGGAGGTAAGGCGGACGAGAAGCACCTTTTTCTCGGAATGGACAAAGTTTAGCAGCTTTCTTAACGCTCTCAATGATGAGAAGAAAGAGCTACAAAAGTTCGCCCAACCTTACCTCAGACATGATGTAGGTGGTCACGGTTTGGAATCTGTTGGGGAAAAAGTCCGTCGTGCTGGGGATTACGATGGCATAATTCACCTGGCACCGCTTACCTGTATGCCTGAGATCATTGCTCAGAATATCATGCCCTTTACCAGAGAGAGTATCCCGGTGCTTACCATAGTGTGTGATGAGCTGATGGGGAAAGCTGGTATGCTGACTAGGGTTGAGGCATTTGTTGACCTACTTAAGCGACGCCATAATCAGCGACCCGGGGATAGGCTATGGCGATGAGGTGCAAATTCAGATTCTAGTTTAGTCCACCTCAGGGGTCATCGGCAGCCGCTTACGCCTCGCCTCAATTCCCGGTGAAGTCATGGCACAGGCAAATTCCTCTATCGCCAAGTTCTTAGTAACAGCCAGGCTTTGAATTCGTCTGGGGACTAAAATCTTGTACCAATCAGTATAATAATAAATACCTTGGAAGGCTAAACCACCCAAGAAGCCATAGAACACGTCTGGAGATACAAGAAAGATGCCCTTGAACAGGGCAAAGACTATTATCCACGAAGAAATAAGCCAGTGGTGTAAGTGAATTTTACGCTTTCCCAAAGGGATAAAAAACGACCTTAGCCTACCTCGCTCACCATTCGTTTTGCCACCTAAGTATTTAGCTATCAAAAAGCCACCAGCCCAACTTATAAAAGAAAGATAACCAAGGATAATGCCTGTGGATAATAATACGAAAAGAGTAATTTTCCTTTTCATTATTAAGGGTATTATATACAAAAACTATCCTAAAATCAAGACCCTATTTAGAAATTACAGGGAATTTTATCAACCATAAGGTGATGGAGGCATCTTGCTTGTTGCCCCTGCTATGCTATACTAGAGATTAAGGGGCTAAATAGAAATAGGCAAGAGAAAGGAAACAAATGGCAGGGCTACTTTTTGGAACCGGCGGGAGTCCTCACAGTGCCAAATCATCCTCCATAGCTGGGATTGAGCGTATTGCTGAGCTCCAGCTTGGTTGTATGGAGATAGAATTTGTCCAGGGAGTAAGAATGAGTGAGGAAAGTGCTATCCTGGTTGGCGAAACAGCAGCCAAGGCGGGTATAAAACTATCAGCTCATGCCCCTTACTTCATAAACTTTAACGCCCGTGAGCCAGAAAAGATAAGAGCCAGCCAGAACAGGTTACTACAAACAGTCCGCATCGCTTCACTGTGCCATGCTGAAAGCATTGTTTTCCACGCTGCATTTTATCTCGGCGACCCGCCAGAAAAAGCCTATACTACGATAAAGAAATACCTAGAGGAAGTAATAAGTCAGCTCAGACGGGAAAATAATCGGCTGTGGATTAGACCAGAAATTATGGGCAAGCTTAGCGAGTTCGGCACCATAGAGGAAGTACTCAACCTGAGCACCAAGCTAGAGGGGGTAGCTCCCTGCCTAGATTTTGCTCACTGGCATGCCCGGAGCGGAAAGTTTAATTCCTATCAAGAATTTGCCTCTATTCTGGAGCAGGTAGAACAGCAACTGGGAAGAGATGCTCTGGACAATATACACATCCATGTCTCTGGCATTGCTTACGGCAAAAAGGGAGAAATAAAGCACCTAAACCTGAAAGAGTCAGATTTTCAGTATGCCGAACTTCTCAAAGCATTAAAAGATTACGATGCCAAGGGTATTGTTATCTGCGAAAGCCCTAACCTGGAAGAGGATGCCCTGCTCCTGCAAGCAACCTACAATGCCCTCTGAAAACAGACTAACACCAATCGCCGATAAAGTTTTTTCCCATTTATTACTATTTCTGGTATAATAAAGTATAGGTTAAGATAACCAATACCCGAGGTGAAGGATGAAGCCCAGTTGGAAGCGTAGCAGCCTAATATATATAGTTATACTAGTGGCAGGAATAGTTCTGTTGTCTCGCCTTTTCACTACCTCCACAAAACCGGCTGAAATCAGCCTAGGTGAAGCGATTGCAATGTCACAAGCTGGGGAGATAGAGAAGATTGTAGTGGCGGGTGAAACACTACTCATTACTACTACTGATGGCACAGAGCTAGAGAGCTTCAAAGGCGACACCAGTATATTTGAGATTCCAGGGTTTAATCTTGAAGGGGTAGAAATTGATATCAGACCCGGCGGCTTTAACTGGGGGAGTTTATTGATTGGCTTCTTACCCCTCCTTCTATTTGGTGGTTTACTCTTCTTTCTCTTCACTCGCGCCCGAGGGGCTAATAGCCAGGCTTTCAGTTTTGGCCGTAGCCGAGCCCGACTGTTTCCAGCCAGTAAACCAACGGTAACCTTTGATGATGTAGCCGGGGTAGAGGAAGCCAAGCAAGAGTTGCGTGAGGTAGTGGATTTCCTCAAGTCGCGGGAGAAATTCCAGAGTCTTGGAGCACGCATCCCGAGAGGGGTATTATTAATAGGTCCACCAGGCACCGGGAAGACGCTGCTGGCTCGGGCAATAGCTGGTGAAGCCGGGGTACCTTTCTTTTCTATCAGCGGCAGCGAATTCGTCGAGATGTTTGTCGGTGTCGGTGCCTCCAGGGTGCGTGACCTCTTCGACCAGGCTAAACGCAATACCCCCTGTATCATCTTCATTGATGAGATCGATGCTGTAGGTCGTCATCGTGGTGCCGGGCTGGGCGGCAGCCATGATGAAAGAGAGCAAACCCTTAATCAGATTCTGACCGAGATGGATGGCTTTGACACCAATACCAGCGTGATTGTTCTGGCTGCTACCAACCGACCCGATATACTTGACCCGGCTCTGCTTCGCCCCGGTCGCTTTGACCGACGGGTAGTCTTAGACCGACCGGATATTAACGGTCGAACCGCAATTCTTAAGGTTCACTCCAATGGCAAGCCACTAGCTGAGTCAGTCAATCTGGAAATGCTAGCTAAGGAGACAGCCGGTTTCAGTGGTGCCGACCTAGCCAACCTGGTCAATGAAGCAGCCATTCTGGCTGCCAGGCGGGGCAAGAAAGCCATCGAGATGGCGGAGCTTGAAGAGTCTATAGACCAGGTGATTGCTGGTCCGGAGAGGAAGAGCCGGAGGATAAGCCCCAGGGAAAAGAAAATCACCGCTTATCATGAAGCCGGACATGCCCTTGTCGCTAAAATGTTGCCTAATGCTGACTCGCCCCACAAAATCACCATAATACCTCGGGGTATGGCGCTTGGTTATACTAAATCACTACGGGAAGACAGGTATATGTGGTCACGCGCTCAATTCAATGATGAGTTAGCTGCTGCGCTCGGTGGTCGCAGCGCTGAGGAAATAATCTTCAATGAAATAACGACAGGGGCTCAAGATGACATTAAGCGGGCAACTGAGTGGGCTCACAAGATGGTAACTGACTTTGGAATGAGCGATAAACTGGGCCCAAGAACCTTTGGTGATAAGCAAGAGATGGTCTTCCTCGGCCGTGAAATCTCTGAACAAAAAGACTATGGCGACAAGATAGCCGACACAATTGATGAAGAAGTCAACAAGATTATCCGGAATGCTCATAGAGTAGCCAAGAAGATTCTAGCCGAAAATAAGCCGAAATTAGTCCAGGTTGCAGAGAAGCTGATTGCTCAAGAGACCCTGGAGGGTGAAGAGTTAGAGGCACTATTTAACGAGACTACCCCCGGACACGCTCCAGAAACTACAGCCACACCTGCTCCTGAAACAGTAAAGGCTACGACCAAAACCAAAACTAAGCCTAGGGCTAAAAAAGCTTTACCTATGCCTCAACCAACTACTCCCGAAACAAGCCCCGGCCTCCCCTGATTAGGGGAGGGTCTGCTAGCAATAGGTGTGCCCTAACCGACGGGTCTCTTCTGCCACCACTTCTTCATCCAATTTGGAAAACAGGGGCTGGGGAGGAAGTAACCTCTGCCCCGGTGGCGGAAAATGTAACTGCCAGCCATCATCTCCTACAGCACCAGTAAAACCAAGAAGCTGGTGTAACTTCTGAGAGCTAAAGGGTAAGAAGGGATACAGCCCTGTTCTAAGGCAAGAAAGCACTGAAATAGCCACATATAAGGCGGTGGCTGAAGCCTGCCTATCCTGTTTAAGCGTTTTCCACGGGGATTTCTCATCCAGATAGCGATTAGTATCCTGAGCTAGAGACATAGCTGACCTTATTGCTTCCTTAAAGTGGCAGCGGTAAAGAAGGTTGTCCATTGTGGTAAGGGTATCGCTGGCTTTATCAAGAAGCTCTTGAGAGTGGCTATCAAATTCTCCAGGCGTTGGCACACAGCCATTGAAGTTACGATAGACGAAGGTGAGCACCCGATGAACCAGGTTTCCATAAGTAGCCACCAGCTCATCATTATTACGGCGAACGAACTCATGCCATGAAAAATCGGTATCCCCTGTTTCTGGCATGTTTATTGATAATAGGTAACGCAGCGGGTCAGGGTCATAGTGGGATAGATAATCAGGTAGCCAGACTGCCCAATGGCGGCTGGTAGAAAGCTTCCTGCCCTCAATTGTCAAGAACTCATTTGCCGGAATATCATAAGGCAAATTGAGGTCACCATAACCCATCAGCATTGCTGGCCAGACAATGGTATGAAAGAGAATATTATCCTTACCAATAAAATAATAGCTCTTTACCTCCCCCTGCCAGAAAGAGCGCCACTTCTCCTTATCCCCACTAGCCTTAGCCCACTCCTTAGTCGCTGATAGATAACCGATGACAGCCTCAAACCATACATAGAGACGCTTACCGTTAAAGCCATCAAGTGGCACCGGTATTCCCCATTCTATGTCGCGAGTGATAGCTCTATCCTTCAGCCCTTGCTCCAAATAGCGCGTAGTAAAGTTAAGGACATTCTGCCTCCAGTGGGTTTGCTGTTTCACCCAGGCTAAAAGCCTATCCCTAAACGCACTCAATCTAAGAAAGAAGTGCTCCGAATCCTTAAACTGGGGAGTGGTAGCACAAAAGCGGCAATGAGGGTCAATCAGCTCAGCGGCATTTATCGGCTTGCCACACTCATCACACTGGTCACCTCGAGCTCCAGAAGAGTGGCAGTACGGGCAAGTGCCCTCAATATAGCGGTCGGGCAAGAAACGCTGGCAGTGAGGGCAAAAGGGTTGTAACATAGTAGATTTATAAATATAGCCTCTATCCAGAAGGGTGAGGAAGATGTCTTGTGATACCTCAGCGTGATTGGCAGTGCCGGTAGTGGTGAATAAATCAAAGGAAATACCCAGTTCCTGCCATGAATTAAGAAACTGTTGATGATACTGACTTGCTATCTCGCTGGGTTTCTTCCCCTCCTGCTCAGCCTTAATAGTTATCGGTGTGCCATGCTGGTCTGAACCCGATACCATCAATACCTCATTCCCCTTAGTGCGGTGGTATCGGGCAAATATATCAGGTGGTAAATACGCCCCGGCAACATGACCCAGATGTAGTGGACCATCAGCATAAGGCCAGGCTACCCCAATAAAAATTCTTTCACTCATAATCTATTTCTCGGCTAACAAACTACCCAATACTTTATCACAAGCAACCACAGCGCACCGATAAACTCCTCAAAGTAACTTGAGCCAAGCCCGATATAGCTCTTTCTTTGATAAACCGGTCTCACCAGCTACCCTGGCTATTGCCTCTTTAGCCGTTACCCCAGACAGGTGCATATGGTGTAATCGTCTCTCAATATCCTCGGTCAACTGGGGCTTATCCTTCTCCCCCTTGCCCTCAATAACTAGAGTAAACTCGCCCCTTGGCTCGGTGAAGTGCTCTATAGCTTGGCTTATCGTTCCCCGGAAAACCTCTTCATGAACCTTAGTAAGCTCACGACAAACAGCTACCTTCCTATCTCCAAGAATAAGCAGTATATCATTCAACGAAGCTAGTAGCCGATGAGGTGGTTCCAAGACTACAATAGTGCCATACTCGTCAGCAACAGATTCCAGCCAACGCCGCCGGCCACTACTCTTATGTGGCAGAAAGCCCAGGTAGATAAACCGCTCCGTAGGCAACCCAGAGACAGCCAGCGCCGTAATAGCAATGGAAGCTCCAGGAATAGGAACCACCGGGATACCTCGCTGGGCGCAGGCCACAATCAGCTCATAGCCGGGGTCAGATATGCCTGGCATTCCTGCATCAGAAACCAGAGCCACATCACCACCATCAAGACAATCTAAAATATAACCCAGTTTAGTCCACTTATTGTGCTCATGATAACTGGTTACCGGCGTTTTAATATCATAAGTGACAAGTAGCCGCCTTGTTTTGCGTGTATCTTCAGCGGCAATAAGCTTTACTTCACGCAGGGTACGGAGGGCACGCAGCGAAATATCCTCTAAATTACCAATAGGGGTAGCTACAATGTAAAGAAGCGGCATGCCTTCATCTTCCTCAATTTAGCCATTATAACCTATAACTCAGTTATCCGTCTACGCTGGCCAGGAGAGTTTTCAGAGAGTGAGGCTGACAAGCCCTTTAGCTAAAGTTCAAGCACTTGACAAAGCTAGCATATTGGACTATTATAGTCCAATATCACAACCGCAGCAGAATCTCCCGGGATACAGGTATAGACGATGGAGCTAATCAGGGAAGATACGGACTACGCGATGCGGGCACTAGTCTATCTGGCCATACGCCGCAAACAGGAGCCAGTGGCGGCAAAAGTATTGGCCAAAGCCCAGGACATACCCAATGACTTCGCCCACAAAATCCTTCGGAAATTGACCAAGGCAGGGTTAACCAAGAGCTACATGGGGTCTCAGGGCGGCTTTACATTAGCTCGCAGTCCGAGCCAAATCACCCTCCTTCAGGTGGTGGAAACCATCCAGGGACCAGTGATGGTGAGAAAGTGCTGTTTGGGTCTGGATGTATGCCCCAGGCGCCCATCATGTTCGGTCTCAGTTAAGTTGGAAGAACTCCAGGACAGCCTGGTAAGGTTTTTGGGAAACATAACCCTGGCTGAGGTCTTGGAAGCGAGTTATCCGCCGCAGGGTGGTGACGCAGGGCAATAGTTGCGGCTATATAGAGGGAAATAATGCCAGCATGCAGGGAGGTGATTGCCTATCAGTAAGTTATGCTAAATAGACTCTTGTCGGTAAACAAGACTATTTTGGGATAGGAGGTAAAAATAAAAGAATGTTTTGCTATCAGTGTGAACAGGCATCAAAGGGCACCGGATGTACCACTGTCGGCGTCTGCGAAAAGAATGAGGACATTCAGAGCCTTCAGGATACGCTTCTCATTGGATTGAAGGGTATGGCAGCCTATGCCTACCACGCCCGCCAACTTGGGGCCAGGGATGAGGAGGTGGACGCTTTCATGCATGAGGCTCTATTTTCCACCGGCACCAATGTCAACTTTGACCTTAATCGCTTCGTAGGTCTCGTCCTCAAATGCGGGGAGATGAACTTGCGAACCATGGAAATGCTCGATAAGGCACATACCAGCCGCTTTGGTAACCCCGTGCCGACACCGGTCTCTACCGGGACGAAGGCTGGTCCCGGCATTGTGGTAACTGGTCATGACCTCCTTGATCTCTATGAACTCCTCAAGCAGACCGAAGGGACAGGCATCAATATCTATACCCACAATGAGATGCTCCCCGCCCACGCCTATCCCGAGCTTAAGAAATTCAAGCACCTTGTCGGCAACTACGGCGGCGGCTGGCAGAAGCAAAAGAGTGAGTTCGCTGAGTTTCCTGGAGCAATACTTGCCAATACCAACTGCGTCCTGCTGCCCAGAGAATCCTACCGAGAGCGCCTATTTACCTGCGGAATCACGGGTATACCTGGTGTGACCCACATAGAAGGGCGTGACTTCCGACCCCTTATTGACAAGGCCAGGAGCTTACCACCACTGCCCGAGAAGCCAGGCAAGAGTCTAACTACCGGCTTCCACTACACCGCCATCCTGGCAGTGGCAGACAAGATAATCGATTTAATCAAGGCAGGTAAGATAAGGCATATCTTCCTTGTTGGTGGCTGTGATGGCTCCAGGCCAGAGCGTAATTACTACACTCAATTCGTAGAGAACATCCCGCAGGACTGCTTAGTCCTAACACTAGGCTGTGGCAAATACCGATTCAATTACCTTGACTTGGGTAGTATAGATGGTATTCCGCGCCTCATTGACATAGGACAATGCAATGACGCCTATTCAGCCATCCAAGTAACGCTGGCCCTGGCCAAAGCCTTCAACGTTGGGGTAAACGACCTGCCTTTGTCGCTGGTACTTTCGTGGTTTGAGCAAAAGGCGGTAGCCATACTGTTAACGCTGTTTCACCTTGGGATTAAGGGTATTCGCATCGGACCAACCCCGCCGGCATTCATCACCCCGAATGTCCTCAAGGTTCTTCAGGACAACTTTGACCTGAAGCTAATATCCACTCCTACAGAGGACATCAAGGCAATCCTGGGTTAGTTGCCAGAAGAATGGGGCTGTTGAGAAACTCCGTTTTCCAGCAGCTCCTTCACTTTGCATTCCCGGTTTCATAATCCTTCCCATCGGAGAACCCGGCTTGACTTTGCCTTTTTCTAATTAGCCAGTCTCTCGTTCTCTTGAATAGCTCTCGTTTCTTCCCTCTTCTATTTCCTCCCCGTAACCCACACTTCATCATCCGTCTACAGAAGCTTAAATTTCTTGACTTTGAGCTATTGCCTTTGATATAGTCTTCGTTTAAGGAGGGTTAGCAAAATGGCTGCTCCCCAATTTAAGCAATTACGGCGTGCTTATGGATTTGATGAAGTGGCTATCGTCCCTGGGGATATAACTACCAACCCCGACCAGACAGACATTGACTTCAAGGTAGAAAACTTTACCTTCTCCATCCCTATTATAGCTTCAGCAATGGATGCGGTAACCGATGTCAACTTCGCCATCCTGATGAGCAAGCTAGGTGGGCTGGCTGTTCTCAACTTGGAAGGGGTGCAAACTCGGTATGATAACCCGGAGGAGGTATTAACTGAAATTGCTCAAACCTCCGATGCTGAAGTCACCCCCCTACTCCAAAAGGTCTATTCTCAACCAATTAAGGAGAACCTTATTGGTGAACGAATACGAGCCATTAAGAATTCAGGGGCTATATGCGCTGTTTCAGTGGCGCCAGCTAATACCAAACGGTTTGCTCCAATAGCTGCTGAAGCCGGGGCTGATATTTTCGTCGTTCAGTCTACGGTTACCAGTGCCCGGCATATATCCAAGAGCTACCGTGGGCTAATCTTCCCCGAGCTTCGCCAATCCATACCTATGCCTATTATTGTTGGCAACTTTGTAAGCTATAGCGCCTGTTTAGAGCTTATGAGAACTGGAATCTCTGGGGTTTTGGTAGGTGTAGGACCGGGTGCTGCTTGCACCACCAGGCAAGTCCTTGGTGTCGGTGTCCCCCAGATAACAGCCACTATAGATTGTGCTGCGGCTAGAGACGAGTATCTACATGAGTCTGGCAGGTATGTGCCCATAATTACTGATGGTGGCATTGGCAACGGTGGCGACCTGTGCAAAGCCTTTGCTGCCGGTGCTGACGCCGTAATGTTAGGCTCCATTTTTGCCCAAGCTAAGGAGGCGCCAGGGCATGGTTATCACTGGGGCATGTCTCACCCCCACCCAGCACTCCCCAGAGGAACCC
>CAZQRE010000005.1:0-19544 GCA_964595695.1 uncultured Dehalococcoidales bacterium | reverse complement strand
TAGTAACCCTATCCCCTTTATCCCCTCCCCCTTATCAAGGGAAAGGGAAACTTATTATATAAGAGAGGCTTCCCCTCTCTTTGACTCTCCTTTAATTTCGGAGGTCTGCCTGACAATACTTAAAAATTGGTCTGCCTTCAGGCTTGCCCCACCGACAAGAGCACCATCTATCTCAGGCTGGCTGATAAACTCGGCAATATTGGCAGCAGTAACGCTCCCACCATACAGAATTCGCAAATCCTGGGCAATTCTTTTACCGTATTTCTGGGAGATAGTTTGGCGAATAAAACCAATAGTCCCATTTGCCTGCTTACCGGTAGCCGCCCTGCCAGTGCCTATAGCCCAAACCGGCTCATAGGCTATTATCAATCCGCTGAGATAATATGTTCGCGCTGAAGACGCCATTAGCTGCTCAGTTAACACCTCTTTTGTTCTTCCTGCTTCGTTTTCCTCTAGTCTTTCACCGATACACAAAATAGGCTTGAGACCAGCTTTCAGCGCCGCCCTAATCTTCTTATTAACAATCTCCCCGCTCTCATTAAAATACTGCCTCCGCTCAGAATGCCCTATGATAACGAATTCACACAGGTCAGCAAGCATTAGCGGTGAAATCTCCCCGGTATATGCTCCCTTTTCCTCAAAGTATATATTCTGTGCCCCTAATTTTATTGAGCTTCCTTTAATTAGCTCCCTTACCGCATCTAGAGAAATAAAGGGAGGACAAATTACCTTGTCAACATGAGCTATCTCATCGAGCCCCCGGCGCAGTTCATTGACCAACCTTATCGCTTCACTTACCGTGGTATTCATCTTCCAATTGCCGGCAATCATAGGCACACGCATTTTAGCCCTCCTAGGCACCAAATTTATTGAGCTTCAGGGCGTTAGCCATTGCCAGGGGCATAACCTGTGTGGCAGGAAATCGTCCCAGTTCTCCAAAAACACAGGCTGACTCAGAAAACTCGCTTACCCTATCCGGGCGGCACCATTTAGAATACAGAACGATGGGCACCGGGTGCCAGCTATGTCCTCCAAGCAAGGCTGGTGTTGAGTGGTCACCGGTGACCACAACGACATCAGGCTCAATAGATGTTAGGCTGGGTAGAGCATTATCAACCTCTTCTATAATTCTGACCTTCCGGTCAAAATCACCATCTTCACCAGCAGTATCAGTTTCTTTTATATGTAAGAAGAAGAAGTCATAGTTAGTGTAGTTCTGTTTTAATGTATTAAACTCAGCTTCAATAGTAGTTCCTGTATCCAGAACCTCCATACCAACTAACTTAGCCAGTCCTCGATACATAGGGTAAGTGGCAATGGCTGCTGGCTTCAATTTAAAAACCTCACCCATAGTCGGAAAATATGGTCGTCTAGAGAATCCACGAAGGAGAACCATATTGGCTGGGTGATGCCCAGCCAGGGTTGTCTTTGCCTGAGCCACAAATTGGTTAGCGATACCAGCCATTCTCTCAGCTTCTGGCGATACGGGGGTAACTGTCTTAGGAGATACCCCAGTCTGCTGGGGGTCAGAATCGCTGACCTCAGAAACAAGGTCACCTCCCCGAAATACTACGACAAAGCGGTGCTCCCTAACTGGACGAACAAAGAGTTTAGCCTCGTCTATTACCAGTCCATCTAGCAACTGGCACAACTCAGTGCACTTCTGGGTAGAGATACGACCTGCCCTGCGGTCAGTAACTGAGCCGGTTTCATCCACGGTACAGAAGTTACCCCGAGCGGCTATATCTCCCGGCTCAAGGTCAAAGTCTATGCCAATTGCCTCGAGCACGCCCCGGCCAATGTTAAAGTTAACCGGGTTATAACCAAATAGGGCAAGGTGAGCCGGTGCGCTGCCTGGGGTTATCCCCGGGCTCACCGGGTCAATAAGACCACATATACCCTTAGCTGCCAATTGGTCAAGGTTCGGCGTATTAGCCGTCTCTAACTCTGTCTTACCGGTTTGGGGATTAGGCAATCCGCCCAAGCCATCAATGACTAATAGCACAATCCTGGTAGGTGAAGACCTAGAAATGGACTTTATCAACTCCAAACTAATATCCACCGGGGTTAGCCCCCTTATCAAGCAATGCCTCCACGCCGGGCAAGGTTTTACCGCCGAGAAATCTGAGTGAAGCACCACCCCCGGTAGATACAAAAGTCATCTTATCAGCTAATCCCATCTCGATTACTACCTCAGCAGTAGAGCCTCCCCCGATAATAGTGGTAGCGTCAAGACTAGCCAGTAGTCTAGCCATAGCTTGCGTTCCCCGAGCAAATCGAGGTACCTCATATATGCCCATAGGTCCATTCCAGAAAACTGTCTTACTCCCGTCTAGCTCTGTAGCGAAGTCTTTAATGGTAAGTGGCCCTATATCTACAATCCTCCAATCCGAGGGTATTTTTTCTATGGCTACCGTCTCGAGTTTAGCTTCAGCACTAAGTCCATCAGCAATGACTACATCAACTGGGAGCAGCAAGCGCACTCCGTTCCTGTCAGCATCTTCCATCAGCTTAACCGCAAAATCAAGCTTATCCTCCTCAACCGATAAACCTACCTCGTAAGATTTAGCCTTTAACAAGGTAGCTGCCATACCACCACCGATTAGCAGACAGTCTACCTTATCCAAAATATTTTCTAATACAATAATTTTGTCACTCACCTTAGCTCCACCAACAAGCCCAACAAATGGGTGAACTGGATTGGTCAGAATACCCTCCAGGACATTGAGTTCCTTCTCAATTAGTAAGCCAGCCACTGCCGGAAGATACTTAGTAATACCTACTATTGACGCATGAGTTCGATGGCTGGCGCCAAAGGCATCGTTAATATATAGGTCAGCTAACCGACCCAAGGCTTGAGCAAAAGAGGCATCATTTTCCTCTTCTTCTGGATGAAAACGAATATTCTCCAGGAGCAAAATATCACCACCCTTCAATTTTTCTATTGCCTTCTCCACCTCAGAACCAATGCAATCCCTGGTAATCACCACTTGATGCCCTAGGATTTGCGACAGGTGCTGACCAACAACGGCTAATCGCAGTTTCTCAACCACCTTCCCCTTGGGTCGACCCAGGTGGGAGCAGAGAATAATCCTCGCCCCTTGGTTAATAAGATATCTAATAGTAGGTAGTGTAGCTCGAATACGACTATCATCAGTAATAACCCCTGCCTCTTCATCTAGAGGGACATTGAAGTCAACCCTGACCAAAACCCTTTTGCCCCCAACCTCAATGTCCCTGACCGTTATCTTGTCCATTTGTTCCCCCTGTTAAATAAACAAAAAATCAGACATAAACTCAGACACCTGATATTTTAACCGACTTTCATAATGATACTTTGCTGTGAGCAAACTGCTATGGCATCTCACTGTCAGGAAATAAAGCTAAGACCTGTTGGGCTATCCCTTTAGCATCAAGACCATACTTGGAGCGAAGGATAACTTGAGTGCCTTGCTCCACAAACTCATCAGGGAGCCCAATGCTTTTTACCCGAATGTTACTCCCACCTGATTTTTGAAGGAGCTTGACCACGCTACTGCCAAAGCCACCGCTCAAGGCATTCTCCTCAATGGTAACTATGCGCTTAATACGACTGGCTAGGTCTATTATAAGCTCGGAGTCCAGTGGCTTGGCAAAGCGGCTGTTAACTACTGTAGCCTCAATCCCATTTAGGGCTAACCCCTGGGCTGCCTCAACAGCCGGAGCTACCGTAGCACCTATGGCTAATATAGCTACATCCTCCCCGTACCTTACTATCTCCCCTTTACCTATAGGAATCTCATGTAGCTCCGCGTCTAATTCTACTCCTAGCCCGGAGTCACGCGGGTATCGTATTGCCATAGGATGGTTTGACTTCACTGCGGTGTAAAGCAAGTGTTGAAGCTCGTTTTCATCCTTGGGTGCAGCTACAATCAGATTAGGAACCAATGTTAGATAAGAGATGTCGAATGCCCCCTGATGGGTCTTACCATCTTCGCCGACAATGCCACTGCGGTCAATAGCAAAAATAACGGGCAAGTCCTGAAGGCAAACATCATGTATAATCTGGTCAAAAGCACGCTGTAAGAAAGTAGAATATATCGCCACGATAGGTATGAAACCCTGGGTAGCCAACCCGGCAGCAAAGGTAACTGCGTGCTGCTCGCAGATTCCGACATCAAACACGCGCTGTGGAAACTCAGTCTTAACAATACTCAAACAATTTCCCTCAGGCATAGCCGGAGTAATCGTCACCAGTCTAGGATTTTCACGAGCCAAGCGAAGCACAGTCTGAGCAAATACCTCACTGTAGGTAGGTATTGCCTTAGTGCTCACACCTTTAGCTGGCACCCCATGAAAGTAAACAGCATCCCCTTCGGCGGGAAGATAGCCCTTACCCTTGGTGGTAATAATATGAACAAAGGTCGGCTTCAACCGATAATCCCGTGCCTGGGTAAGAGCTGATTCTATTTCCGTAATGTTATGCCCATCAATAGGTCCCATATAGGTGAAGCCGAGCTCCTCCCAGACCATTGTTGGCATGACTAAGCCTTTGATTCTGCTCCTAACCCATTGGCTTGCCCGCTGTAACCTATTACCCAATGGCAGAGTAGTGAGTACCCGTCCGCCTTTCTCCTTTGCCCAATAATAGCGGTGGTCAAACCGCACCTTACTTAGTAGCTTAGCTAAGGCGCCGACAGTAGGTGAAATTGACATCCCGTTATCATTTAGAACCACGATAAGTCTGGAGCCCAAATGCCCTACTTGATTTAGCCCCTCAAGAGCCATCCCCCCGGTTATAGCACCATCACCAATAACAGCAACCACATGGTAGTCATCACCGGAAAGGTCGCGGGCAATAGCCATACCTAGGGCAGCCGAAACTGAGGTGCTGGCATGACCAGCGCCAAATGGGTCATGCTGACTCTCACTACGGCTGGTAAAACCGGATAACCCTCCATACTGACGCAGAGAGGCAAAACGCTGCCTCCTCCCGGTAAGCAGTTTATGAACATAGCTTTGGTGTCCCACATCCCAGATAATCTTATCCCGTGGGCTATCAAATACCCGATGTAAAGCTATGGTAAGCTCAACTACACCTAGATTAGAAGCTAGATGACCACCGTTACCAGAAACTACAGTCACCAGTTCCCATCTAATCTCAGAAGCTAATTGCTTAAGCTCCGGTTGCGTCAACCCTTTCAAATCTGTAGGCTTATCTATTTTGTCTAATAATCTCGGCATTGCTAGCTTGCTGACCAATTAAATCTAAAATCTGTTCCCATACTAGCAATGCGGATGAATGATTGTCAAGCTGATGGCTCTATAAGAACATAACTACTTCCCTCTCCCCATCAAAGGGAGACCAACAGGGTGAGCGTGAGGAAAAATCGCCAGTTTGACGCTATAACGCCGCTCTGCTACACTACACGAGGTGTAACCTTTTTTAAGAAATGACTATAAAGGAAAGGTGTGTCCCCTGAGCAGCTTCTCAGCTTAGGTTTTTCAAAAGAGCTGGTAGTGCTTATTATCGCCGCTCTGCCCATACTCGAGCTCCGTGGGGCACTACCTGTGGCGATAAACCTTTTCAATTTCCCTTGGTATTATGCCCTTCTCCTAGCTATTGTTGGCAATCTACTGCCTGTGCCTTTTATTCTATTATTCGTCGATGCCCTTTCCAGACTTCTGGGCAAAGTAGGCTTCTTTAACCGAATGTTACACTGGCTTTTTGAACGTACCAGACGGCGGGGAAAGATTATCGAGAGGTATGAGCGAATCGGTCTGATGCTATTTGTTGCCATCCCCTTACCTGTCACCGGTGCCTGGACAGGTTCGCTGGCTGCCGTCCTTTTTGGTTTAAAATTCAAGCATGCTTTTTTATCTATATTCGTCGGTATATTAATTGCTGGCATAATTGTTACTTGCCTGAGTCTCCTTGGCTGGGTTGGAGCCATAATTGCCGGTATTGGACTTGGCTGCCTAGCTATCTCCGGCCTGTGGGCGGCATCAAGATAGTTTAACACCACTATCTTGACTTTATCTTTCGTCTAATGCTACATTTGAATGCTAGGCGACCTGTCCCTGTAGCTCAGTTGGACAGAGCGGCTGCCTTCTAAGCAGCGGGTCGTGGGTTCGAATCCCGCCAGGGACGCCACAAAGCTAAGTCAAATCTATTAGCCACAGGCTGCATGGGCCAACCGCAACAGGTCAAACCCAATGCCCTCATCTTACCTATTCCTTAGCATAAGCAATCTTTATAAAGCCTTTATAAAGCCTTTATGTAATCTTTATCATTTTTATGCCCTCTTTATGACCATATGCTAGATTTAAGTTATAGCAGTTAATTTAATCTTTGGAGGAGTGGAAAAATGAGAAAGAAGTGGACTTTTATTGGGGCTATATTGCTGGCTTTAGTAGCCAGTGGCGGTGTGTTTGCCTACACCTACACCACGGCTACGGCAACAATTAGTGCTACTGCCGTGGAGTCAGACTTTGCCGAGGTTACAGCGCTTGATACTGCCAATATTGGCACGGTAATGGGGAAAGAGGTGCGTAATTTGCCCACCGACAAGAAATTATTTGAAGTAAAACCGCACGCTCAATATACCGGTGACCTGGTGGTTAAGGTTTACCTAGCCAATGCCGGGAGCCTGTCTTATGCTTACCAGCACCTCAACATGAAGCTATATCTTGAAAACTCTGAGGAGGAAGCAGACGCCGGGCATAAGCACCAGCTCCTTACCCTGGATAACGGCGAGGTTACCTTCACCCTGAAGGGTCAACATGGCATCACATGTTCCCTTTATCTTGACGGTGGCAGCTATTCTACCAATCCTTACAGTCCTTTAGCTTGGGCGTCGGGCTATGAGGTAGAGCCGCAGCTCTTCCTTGAAGTTACCCAGAGGTAAGGGCTATTTTGGGCTCCCTCCTTTGGGAGGGAGCCCCAGCCTTCAAGGTTACTTATCGGGATGAGATTGATAAACAATCTTGAAGGCTGTAAATCATAAGGTAATGGGAACAAAAATGAAAAGGAAGTTTTATTTAATCGGGGTTCTGGCACTAGCCTTGGTACTCAGCAGCAGGGTATATGCCTATACTCACACCGCACCTTCAGCAACAATTGGTGCTATTGCCGTGGAGGGAGATATAGCCACGGTTAAGCCGGCTGCTGCCCAGCTTCACTGGGATATTGTCTTAGAGAAGCTCCAACTAAAACTAAAATTGCAACAACTAGCCAAAGCCGACTCAGCAAACCACAACTAAATGACTCACAGAGACTACGACTGGAACAACAAATAGAAGAACTACAACAACTGCTGCTTGAGGCTGAGATACCAACGGGCAAACTGTTTAAGGTATCGGTGAATAAGTACTATACAGGTAATTTGCTGGTGAAGGTTTACCTGACCAATGGTGGGGCTTTGTCGCTTGCCTACGACCAACTCAATATGGAGCTAACGCTCGCTAGCTCCATGGATGGGGTTCAGACCTTGACTATGGATAAAGCAGTAGCCACCTTCAACTTAGCCGGTGGAGCTGGTAAGAATCACCATCTTAGACTTGTTGGCGGTAGCTACCACCTGATTTCAGACAATCCTGACGAGTGGGCAGAGGGGTGGTCCATAACCCCAGAATTTTACGGCGAGGCTACCCAGAGGTAATGGTTTAATGAAACGAGCGCTGGGACTTATCTTAGTAATAGCGCTATGTGTGGCTGGCTTCCTGGCTATTAGGGGGGTAATGCCATTTATGCCTGTTTTTGGCACCAGTATGGAGCCGGAGCTTCATGCCGGCAACCTAATCCTGATTAAAGAAGTATCACCCTCTGAGGTCAAGGTGGGAGATATTATTGTCTATAATGTCCCAGCTATGGTTCGGGAATATTATAAGTATCCCCTAGTAGTAGCTCACCGGGTGACCGAGGTTCGCACCACGGAACTTGGGATAATCTTTCGCACCAAGGGTGATAATGCCGCTAGTGAAGACCCATTCACAGTGCGAGCTCAAGACCTGAGGGGTCAGGTCAGCCAGCAAATCCCCTACCTTGGCTTCTCCCTTCTGTTCCTCCACAGTAACCAGGGGTTAATCTTTATAATCATAGCCCTGTGCCTTCTTACCCTCTACCTCTATGCTGAGGAGCTTGGCCGAGGCAGGCAGAAAGTGCAGAGGGGAATATTTGCCCCGGTGATTGAGGAAAGCCAGCGCACCAGCCAGGTAATAGCACAAAGGATGGAGAGCACAGAGCAAGCACTGGGAAAGTTTGCCTCAGCTACAGAGGTATATGCTCAACAGCTCCAGTCTCATACCAGTGCTACCCAGGGCTTGAGTGAGGCATCCCAGGAGCTTAAAAAGGGTGCCGCCGAGCAGAATAAGGTTCTGACCCACTTAATGGAGGTTATGGAACAGGCAAGACCCAGGACGGAAGAGGTAACAGCTAAGGCTGAGAAGATTGAGTTCCCTCCCCGGTGCATCAGAAGCCGCCGACAGCCAGTTAAAGAAGACAAAATATTCTGGGCAGGATAAAAGGTTGCCTCAGCGACACTCTATAATTAACCCTCCTTATTTTCGTTATCGACCTGGAAAACCAACGGTCGTCAACAAGGTTACTTACCGCAGTATTGACTCAGCCAATGGAACATGACTGGCAGCAGCCGAAGTGGACGGCTAACTCAATTGGCAGAGCCGCTGACCCTTAATCCTTTACTGAAAAGCTCAGACTGGGGTATAATGCATCTGAGAATATACCATGAATAAAGTAGATTCTATGTCTCGTGAAATTGCCAAGAGGCTAGAGGAAAGCGCTCAGATAAAGAGAGCTATCGCTAAAAGTAAGATTAGTGAAATAGAACATATGGTTAATTTTATCATTACGGCATATAAGACAGGTGGTAAGGTAGTTTTATTTGGCAATGGAGGTAGTGCCGCTGACGCCCAGCACCTCGCTGGTGAGCTTGGTGGGACGATTTGAACTTAAAAGACAGGCCTTTCCCCGCTATAGCCCTTACCACCAATACCTCGGTATTAACTGCAGTAGCTAATGATTATGGATATGATGCCGTCTTCAGCCGCCAGATAGAAGCACTGGTGAATGCAAAGGATGTCGTTGGTTTTGATGGAGATATAATCTTTGATGAATCAAAACCGGATGGCGCCCCACGAAAACTCTTAGATAGCAGTAAAATAAGAAGGACAGGCTGGACACCAAAGATTGGTTTTGAAAAAGGAATCAGACAGACCTATGAATGGTATATTAATCGTTCACCCGGCTGTCATTCTGAGGGAGCCCTTCGCTTCCTGTCATTCTGAGGGAGCGTAGCCACCGAAGAATCTTGAGACCCTTCGCTTGGCTCAGGGTGACACACAGCGCGGCTGGACGCTTATATAGTATAAGAAGCATGTGGGAACTAGATAAGCCGCATAATCTAATAATTATGGCGGCACAGGCGGGGTTATTAGAATGAAAATCTTAGTTACCGGAGCCGCCGGTTACATAGGTTCAATATTGGTTCCTGAGTTACTGAAGAAGGGCTATGAGGTGATTGCCATAGACAATTTTATGTATAATCAGACATCCCTGCTAGATTGCTGTTATGATGAAAAACTAACTATCATTCGGGGAGACGCTCGTGATAAGACGCTGATTTCAAGATGCCTTGAAAATGCCGACGCTATTTTCCCTTTAGCTTGCATTACCGGAGGCCCGGCTTGTAATAGAGACCCGATAGCGGCAAAGGCAACCAATTTTGACGCCATCAAGATGCTCCTGGAGCTTCGAAGTCAAAAACAAGTGATTATTTTCCCTACTACTAATAGTGGATACGGAATCGGTCAAGAAGGGATATATTGTACCGAAGAGACCCCTCTAAATCCAATTTCCCTCTATGGCTGCCTCAAGGTAGAGATAGAAAAAATGTTGCTGGATGCCGGTAATTGCATTACCCTGCGGCTGGCTACGGCATTTGGCATCAGCCCTCGTATGCGTTTGGATTTACTGGTAAATGACTTTACCTATCGAGCTGTTACCGACCGCTTCGTTGTCCTTTTTGAAGCCCATTTTAAGAGGAACTATATCCATGTTCGGGATGTAGCCAAAGCATTTATCCACTGCCTGGAGAACTTTGACAGGATGAAGGGGGAGCCATATAACGTAGGCTTGAGCAATGCTAACCTGAGCAAATGGGAACTGTGCCAAGAGGTTCAGAAACAGGTTCCTGATTTCTATTTTATAGAGTCGAAGACCGGGGAAGACCCCGACAAAAGAAACTATATGGTGAGTAATGCCAAGATTGAAAGAACCGGATTTAAACCGGAAGTTTCCCTTCAAGATGGAATCGCTGAACTCATAAAAGGGTATCAGGTTATTAGCCGGAATAAATTCGCTAATATCTAAGCAGTCTGATTGCTAAATACGGATAAAGCCACTTGCTACAATTGAAGACCTTATATATTTAGCATTATTACTGTATGTTATAGTGTTGACAATTGGCATACCAATGTCTAAGGTATAGACATTTAGCGCATGGGAGGGAAAATGTTAATTATCAATCATCACGAGGTAACAAGATGATTATTAGCCAAACCCCCTTTCGCATTTCATTTTTTGGTGGTGGAACCGACTATCCGGCTTGGTATGCAGAAAATGGCGGAGCGGTATTGGGCACCACCATAAATAAATATTGCTATATTACCTGCCGATATTTACCCCCCTTCTTTGAACATAAACACCGGATTGTTTACTCCCAGACAGAACTTGTCCAAGATATTGATGAAATTCGGCACCCCTCGGTAAGGGAAACCCTGAAATTTATGGGGATTAGTGAGGGAATGGAAATTCACCATGACGCAGACTTACCAGCCAAGACAGGGTTAGGTTCAAGCTCGTCGTTTACGGTTGGTCTCGTTCACGCCCTTTATACGCTCAAAGGCATAATACCCAGCAAAATGCAGTTAGCTCTGGATACCATCCATATTGAGCAAGAGAGAATTAAGGAAAATGTCGGCTCTCAGGACCAAACATTGACTGCCTTTGGCGGATTTAACCGCATAGATTTTAGCCGAGAACATCATATTGAAGTTCGACCCATCACCATAAAACCCCAAAGGCTCGAGCTGCTTCAAGACCACTTGATGTTGCTTTTCACTGGATTTTCTAGAACAGCTTCTCAAATTGCCGGGGAACAAATCAAACAAACCCCGAATAAGAAACGGGAATTAACTGAAATGTGTCGTATGGTGGATGAAGCCATAAATATACTTAATGGAAATAATGATCTGTTAGACTTCGGCAAATTGCTACATGAAAGCTGGCAACTCAAGCGTAGCTTGACCGACAGAATATCCACACCTTACATTGATTACGTTTATGAGACTGCTGCTCGTGCCGGTGCTACCGGGGCAAGCTCCTGGGTGCCGGCGGCGGTGGCTTTATTTTATTCTTCGTAAAACCCGAGCTTCAACCTAGGGTGAAAGAAAGCTTACACGGTCTGTTACATGTTTCCTTCCAGTTTGAGAACCTAGGAAGTCAGATTATTTTTTATGAGCCCGATTTGCTTTACGGAAAATGAAGATGATGCCTGCCATAAGTCTCAAGCAAAGTAACTGCTAACACAGGCTCAAAACTGCTTACAATAGTTTATGGGAAGCGAAGATAGGGGCGTGGTATCATGGCACAAAAGCCGGACCTTATATTGGTTAACCCTGATAGTCGTGCCCAGGTATATGGGAAGCTAGGCTCCTCCCTTTCGGGAATTGAACCTCCCCTTTGGGCAGGGTTAATCGCTGCCTTTGTTGGCAAGCAGGGCTACTCGGCACAGGTAATTGATGAGTGTAATCCCCTCTTGGCAGGTATTATTGTGCTTGGGTCAAATCCTTCTGCCTCCTCCACTCCTAAAATGACCGCGGCTGGTGAACTTGCCACCGCACTAAAAAAGAAAGCTCCTCATGTCAAAATAATTTTCGGTGGCCTTCATCCGTCAGCCCTTCCGGAACGAACTCTTAGAGAAGAAGAAACGGATTTTGTTTGCCGGGGAGAAGGTTTTTATACCATCCTCCAGCTTTTGGAGATACTAAAGTCAGACGAAGAGCCGAGCAATTACAAAATCCCCGGTCTCTGGTACACCCAAGATGGTGAAGTAATATCGAATCCTCCAGCACCCCTTGTCAGTCCTGATGAGCTTCCTCTTGCCGCCTGGGAGCTTCTGCCTATGGACAAGTATAGAGCTCACAACTGGCACTGCTTTGAACATATTGACCAAAGGCAACCTTATGCCATTATCTACACCAGTTTAGGCTGTCCCTTCAATTGCAACTACTGTAATATTCACGCACTCTATAATGGTAAACCAGGTATCCGTTTTCGCAGTCCTGAGAAGGTGGTGGAGGAGATAGACTTTCTGGTAAAGAACTACAAAGTTAGAAATATCAAGATTATTGATGAGCTATTTGCCCTTAAAGAAGACCGCGTTATCCGCATTTGCGACCTCGTTGTTCAGGGTGGTTACGATTTGAATATGTGGGCTTATGCTAGGGTTGATACCGTCAGTGAAAGAATGTTGAATAAGATGAAACAAGCTGGTATCAACTGGGTTTGTTTTGGATTTGAATCGGCTAGCCAGAGGGTCCGCCAAGGTGTGGCTAAAAAATTAGGACAAGACACAATAAGAAAAGCTGTTGAGATGACGCGTGCCGCCGGTATTTACATTATTGCGAATTTTATATTTGGTCTTCCCGATGATGACCTCGAAACAATGCAAGAAACGCTGGAAATGGCAAAGGAATTTAGTTTTGAATATGCAAATTTCTATACGGCTATGGCTTATCCAGGCTCTCAGTTATATGAGGACGCTATCAAGCAAGGCATTAAACTTCCTGAAGAGTGGCACGGGTATGGACAGTATGCTAAAGAAACCTTACCTATGCCGACCAAATATTTATCAGCGGTAGATGTTCTGCGTTTTCGGGACAATGCTTTTAAAGAATACTTCACTAACCCCAAGTATATAGAAATGGTGAGAGAAAAGTTCGGCTCAAAAGTTGTGGAACATATTGAACAGATGCTTAAACACGAAATCAGCAGGAAATTTATCTGATGGAAGAAGTAGAAATCACTATTATAGGAGCCGGTGTAGTAGGGCTAGCCATAGCCGCCGAGGTAGCTAAGGATAGGGACATTTATGTGCTGGAAAAGAACGAGACCTTTGGACAAGAAACGAGCAGCCGAACTAGTGAGGTAATTCATGCCGGCATTTATTATCCACCTGGTTCATTAAAAGCTAAGCTGAGTGTAGAAGGAAATGCCATGCTTTATGAACTCTGTGAAGGATACGGGATAGGTTACAAGAAGTTGGGGAAACTTATAGTGGCAACTGAGGATAGAGAAATCAAAGAGTTAGAAAGGCTGTTAGAAAATGGTAAAAAGAATGGCATAAGTCTAGTATTTCTATCAAGGCAAGAGACTAAAGAATTAGAGCCAGAGGTAAATGCTTTAGCTGCCATACTCTCCCCATCAACCGGCATTGTGGATTCCTACGCCCTTATGAAGTATTTTATCGGAGAAGCAAAGGATAATAACGCCACGATAGTTTATAGAGCAAGGGTTGTGGGAATTGAAAAACTGGCTAATAAATACAAGGTCACAATAGAAGACCCTGCCGGAAGTTTTTCCTTTGTGACAAGAATCTTAATAAATTCCGCAGGCCTTAACTCCGACCAAATAGCAGAGCTTGCCGGCATAGACATAATCAAAGCCGGGTATAAATTGCGTTACTGCAAGGGGGAATACTTTAGCATTAGCCAGAGCCTGACTAAGAGGCTGATATACCCGGTGCCGAAGCCAGATGAAGGAGGTCTTGGAATCCATGTCACGCCGGATTTGCAAGGGAGAATAAGGCTGGGGCCGAATGCGTATTACGTGGATGGGATAGATTACAAGGTTGATGAAACACGCAAACAAGAATTCTATGATTCAGTGAGAATTCTTTTTCCTTTCATAGACTATGATGACCTAGAGCCGGATTTTGCCGGTATTAGACCAAAGCTTCAAGGGCGGGGAGAGGAGTTTAGGGATTTTGTTATCAGGCACGAGTATGACAAAGGCTTGGAAGGATTTATAAACCTAATAGGAATAGAATCGCCGGGTCTAACCGCTTCGCCAGCGATAGCCAAATATGTTAGAACTATGGTAGATGAAATACTGTGAGGAAACTTATTTGCCAAGGGGCAGCCTCTGGAGGCATAAAGTGCGAATAGCATTTGGTGAGCTTAAAATCGGTGATATTGCTAAAGAATATATCCAGATGGCAGTAGATAAGAATTGGGTTTCAGAAGGAGCGAATGTTAAAGAGCTTGAGCAAAAATTTGCCGCTCGATTTGGTTATAAACATGCTATTGCCACCAGTTCAGGCACGGATGCTAATATTTGCTGCTGCGCTTCGCTATATGATTTTGGCGCTAAAAAGGGGGATGAAATTATTGTGCCAGCGTTATCCTTCGTGGCTACTGCCAATTCAATTTTAGCCGCCGGTTTTATCCCTAAATTCGTTGATATTGAGGTGGAGACTCTAAATATCAACCCTTCCAAAATTAAGCCGGCAATCACCGGTAAGACCAGAGCCATTATGGTTGTTCATACTATGGGAAAACCCTGCGATATGGACTCCATTCTGGAAATTGCCAAAGCGCACAATCTAAAGATTATAGAAGATGCCTGTGAGGCTCATGGTGCTAGCTATAAAGAGAGAATTGTAGGCAGTATTGGCGATATGGGGACTTTTAGTTTCTATGCCGCTCACCTGATAGTTTGTGGGGAGGGTGGCATGGTCGTTACCAATAATGATGAAATCGCCAATGTGATTAGGTCGGTAAAATCACATGGTCGTCCTCCCGGCAGTATATACTTTGATTTTCAACGCATCGGTTTTAATTCAAAAATGAATGATTTGGAGGCTGCTGTTGGGCTGGAAGGCATCGAATATTTTGACTAAACCTTTAATAAACGCAAAAATAATTTATATAAGCACTGGAATTAACCGAAGAACTGTCTGATTATTTTTACTTCCTCAAAGAAGAAAGCTATGAGAAGGTAAGTCCGCATGCCTTCCCAATAGTCTTAAGAGACAAGAAATATGACCGCAATAAACTTTACCACTACTTGGAATCTAAAGGCATTCAATGCAAGACTTTGTTCGGCAGTTTACCCACTCAGCATAAAGCATTCCAGTTTCTAGATTATAGATACAGTCAATTCCCGGCAGCCGAATATGTAGGTGAAAATGGACTGCACTTTGGCATACATCAGTACCTGAACGAAGACGATTTACGCTATATTAGTGACACCTTAAAAGACTATTTTGAATGAGAATGATACTGGATAGGTAATGGAAACAAAACCACATTTGATTATCAAGCCTAAGAAAGGCTGGCAGTTAATAGATTTCAAAGAGCTAGGAGCCTACAGGGACCTATTCTATTTTCTCGTCGTTCGCGATATAAAAGTGCGTTATAAGCAAACAGTTCTGGGAGGACTGTGGGCAATCATACAACCATTTTTCATGATGGTTGTTTTTACTCTCTTCTTTGGCAATTTAGCCAAACTACCTTCTGATGGTATTCCCTACCCTATCTTTAGCTATTCGGCTCTGATAGCCTGGACCTATTTTGCTACTGCCATAAGCACTTCTGGAAATAGCATTATTGGGGGTGGCGGTCTAATATCCAAGGTGTATTTCCCTCGCTTAATAATTCCTCTAGCGCCGGTTTTTGCTGGTTTATTAGACTTCGCCATTGCTTTCGTCATTTTAATTGGTATGATGTTCTATTATCATATATACCCCACTATTATGATACTCTTTCTGCCAGTTGATAGTTCTGGGGATTCCCTCCTCGAGAGCCACTGTGCTTTGATGCCCCAGGTCACGAATTGCCTTGGAAACATCTACCCTCTTCTCCAAGGTAGTGGCTTCTTCCACATCACGATACTCCACCAAGCTATCCTCCTTGCCCAAATAACTGAGGATAATATCGGAAACTCGCTTCATATCGTGCAGTTCGTTTCCAGCTATGTTATACACCTCACCAGGCTTGAAATTGGCTACAATATTAGCCAGTGTCCTTACCGCATCATCAATGTAGGAGGAGGTTCGCTTATGCCTGGTATAAACGGTATAAGGTAAGTCGTGAAGTGCTTTATATATAAAGACGCAGATAGCGCTTCTATACTCAGAATAATACTCATCGGGACCGTAGGTATTGAATAACCTGACCCGCACTGTCTCAGTACCGAATCTATCTGCGGAGTTTAAAATTTGCATCTCGTTAACTCGCTTAGTCATTGCGTAGTCGTTCATTTGCCTGATAGCCACCTTATCCATCACATCCTCACTCATTACCCCACCGTAGTCCCCATAGACCTCCGAGCTACTGGTAAATATCATCCTGAATTTAAGCTGTTCCTGTATTCTAAGGATGTTCTTGGTGCCAATAGCATTTGTCTTCCAAAGCGTTTCATAGAAATCTTCGCCATTTCGGCGACCAAATTCGGCAGCTAGATGAAAGACATAGTCAAATTTCACTCTATTGAAAATATTCTCCACCTGGTGAAACTCACCTACATCACACCTCAAGTAGTATGGCTCAGCGGAGTGTATTCTATCTGAAATCCAGACCGCATGCCCCCTCCGCCTCAGTTCGTCTGATAAGGGCTTGCCTATGGCACCAACCCCGCCGGTAACCAGGATTTTAGCCATTTCAACTCCTGCTCTCAATAAAAGTTTTCAGAAGCTCCTTTCCGAATGGTTTTGGGATGCCTCTGCCTTCTTTTTCAGCAGTTTCTAGCCACAAATCAATAGCTATTTTAACCTCCTTTAAAGCTTCCTCCTCAGTCTCTCCAAAGGCCGAGCAACCGGGAAGCTCCGGAACCGTGGCAATATACCCTTTGTCTTCCTGGCTATAAAATATTTCAATAGCATATTTACCGGCCATCTCTATTCCTCCAGCAAGTTGTATTTCTCGATAACCCTTATGAACTGCTTGACTTGATATGGTTTTGCCTTTCCCTTAACTTCTTGGAAGTTTAACATCTCTCTTACTTCTGCTCTAACAAATATTCTATGGCTACCTTTGCCACCTCTAAACCTGAAGCCGAATAACTCTGCTGTCTTGCATATCTCCTCGAACCTAACATCTGCTGGATTCCTCTTAAGTTTTTGATATATTTCCCTCTTATCCACTTAAATCCTTCATTGTAGCAGTATCTCAACAATCCTTTCCCCCGCTTTTCCATCACCAAAGGGATTTCGCCAGTTTTTGGCTCGGTTAAGCATAACATTTGAACATTCGAGTATCCTGTCTGATGAAGACCCGGCGAGGATGTTTGCCCCGATGTCGATTGTTTCCGGTCTCTCAGTGTTATCTCTCAGGGTAACGCAAGGCACGCTGAGGATGCAGGCTTCCTCCTGAACGCCGCCAGAGTCAGTCAGGATAAGCCTGGCGTTACTTTCAAGTTGAAGAAAGCCGAGAAAATCTACCGGGTCAATCAGGGTGAGGTTTCGCGGCTCAAGGTTAAACTCGCTCATCCTTTTTCGGGAGTGGGGGTGGATGGGGTAGATTACCGGCATCTCAAATTCAGCAGCTACTCCGTCAATGCCTTCCAAGATAGAAGCAAATCTTACCCGGTTATCAACATTTTCCTGGCGATGAAGGGTTACCAGAAAATATTCCCTCGGCTTGAGGCCCAGAGTGTTAATAGTATTAGCCCTGCCTTTGGCTATTTCTAAGTTCTGGTGGATGGCGTCAACAATGGTATTGCCGGTTATGAATATCTTCTCTTCAGGGATACCCTCCCCGAGCAGGATTGCCTTTGCCTTCTCAGTCGGAGCAAATAGGAAGTCGGAGCAATGGTCAGTTAGAGTCCGGTTAATTTTCTCAGGCATATTTCTATCGTAGCTTCTCAAGCCGGCCTCAACATGGCCCACTTTTATGTGGAGCTTAACCGCTGCCAGGGCAGTGGCAAGGACAGAGTTGGTATCACCCTCAACCAGAACTACATCGGGGCTTTCCTGTGGCAAGACCTTTTCTATACCGATGAGTATCTTTGCCATTTGCTCGGTGGGTGAGCCTGAGCCAACCTCTAGGTTATACTTAGCCTGGGGGAGCCTTAGCTGCTCAAAGAATACCCTATCCAGATTATAAGAATAATGCTGGCCAGTATGGAGAATAAAGTAATTTCCCTGTCTTTTCTCTAGCGCCCTTATTACCGGCGCCATCTTGATTATTTCGGGGCGCGTTCCGAGGACTATAGCAATCTTCATCTCCCACAGTCACCTTCGATTCCATGACAATCAAGAATCACTGCCCTGCCATTAGTGTAAAGCTCTCCGAGGTCTACGCACTGCAAATATGCTTGCACCTTATCCTTAAGCTGCTCCATTATAGCCCCCAGAAACTGCACTAAGCAAGCTCCACCTAGTACAACTTCAGGAAAGACCGCGAGCCAGAACTGGTGCAGCATTAGCCCTAAAGGTGGCAAGTCTTAGAAGTAATCAAGATAAGCCAGTAGTTGTATATTCGCCGCTATCGGGAGTTCAGGGCTAGAATCTCAGGCAAGGAACATTAACTTTATGTAAAGTTAATTAAGCCACCCAGCCTCCTACTTAACAAAAGGCTGTCCCCTACTACAAAGAACAGCCTTTGTCTTCGACAGTAAGTAATTTAAAAACTCTATGCCCAACCTCTGAGGCTTATCGCTTCTGCCACACGAGCTACAGCAACAATATAACCAGCTAATCTCATACTAATCTTATGCTTTAAGGATTCAGCCAAAACAGCCTGAAAGGCTTGGGTCATTTTCTCATTAAGCCTGTGGTGAACCTTGTCTTCATCCCAATAATAGTTATATATGTTCTGGACCCATTCAAAGTAGGAAACGGTAACTCCACCGGCATTGCATAAGAAATCGGGGATGACAAATACCCCATTATGGTATAACACTTCATCCGCCTCGGGGGCAGTTGGTCCATTAGCTAATTCAGCGACTATCTTTGCCCTGATTTTAGGGGCATTTTCCTCAGTTATTGCATTTTCTAATGCCGAAGGGCACAATACTGTAACCTCTAGTTCCAGCAACCCATCATTGCTTATATTTTCTGCCTGTGAAAAGTTTATAACCGAGCCAGTCTCCATCTTATGTTGCCAAACCTGGTGCGGGTCTAAGCCCTGCTTATTGTAGATGCCACCCTTTGAGTCACTAGCGGCTACAATCTTAGAGCCTAGAATGTCATTCATTAGAATAGCTATATATGAGCCAGCATTGCCATACCCCTGAACAGCTACTGTTGCTGTAGATAAATCAATATTTAGATACTTAGCCGCTTCCTCAATGGTAAACATGCCACCACGGGCAGTGGCATCACCACGACCCAAAGAACCACCTAATGCTAAAGGCTTTCCCGTTATTACTGCTGGAGTGTTATACCCCTTTAATCTTGAATACTCATCCATCATCCACGCCATTACTTGGGGAGTGGTATATACATCTGGCGCCGGGATGTCTCTATCAGGACCAATAAACT
>CAZQRE010000004.1:0-21336 GCA_964595695.1 uncultured Dehalococcoidales bacterium | reverse complement strand
AAGCTACCCCTTATAGATGACTTAAATCATAACTTCGTCTTAGTATGCTGGCACATTGATATGGAGACAAGTTCGGCAGTTATCTTTGAACCATTGGCTTGTTTCCGCCGGTGCCCCAGTCCTTACTATCTTACCCGCACACAGCACAGACACCCTGTGGGCTATTTCCACTACCTTCTCATTATGGGTAATCAGCAAAACCGATGAGCCTTGCTGGCTCATTTCTACTATGCCATTGAGTATTAAAGGTAATGAGACAATATCTATACCGGAGTCAGGCTCATCCAATATGGCTAATTTGGGTCTCATCGCTAAGATAGAAGCCAGCTCTATCCTCTTCCTTTCACCACCACTCAAGGTGTTATCAACATCTCTATCTAAATATTGTGACGGTTCCATTCTCACCCAATACCCCAAGTATTTCACCATCATTGACCTGCATAGTTAAGTCATCGATTACTAATTTACCGTTGAGCCTCAACTGAAGATTTTCCACCGTCAACATATTACTAACCTCTAACCAGTGCCCATACTTACCTACCAAATAACAGTATAATTCATTAAAGTGACGAACTCAAGTAATACCATATGAACCTGGACTTCCCATATCAATCCAGAGACACGGTGTGATATGATGATGCAAGGTGCTTCTGGTGCTTTCATTTTTGCTTAGTGTATTCATAATTTCATTCTCCGGGGTAATGCTACCCGGGCCAATGTTCGCTATCACTGTCGCCAAAAGCTATAAGTCGCGATTTGCTGGTATTGGGGTAACCATAGGCCACGCTATTATAGAAATTCCTCTGATGCTACTTATATACTTTGGCTTTGCCCGAT
This sequence comes from uncultured Dehalococcoidales bacterium, assembly GCA_964595695.1. Taxonomy (GTDB): domain Bacteria; phylum Chloroflexota; class Dehalococcoidia; order Dehalococcoidales; family DAOVUZ01; genus DAOVUZ01. Next base: position 20,499 of record CAZQRE010000004.1, on the reverse strand, counting down.
TCTTTCAGGAAGAGCTGGTTCAAACCATCCTGTATTTAGGTGGTGCAGCTATGTTATTCTGGCTGGGTATAGCCATGTTCAAAGCTAAGGCTAGGGTGATAGAAAGGGGGCAGGACCTACCATATAATTCAGTGATGGCTGGAATAATGACCACTGCTCTCAACCCAGCCTGTTACCTGTGGTGGGTAATCATAGGCAGTATGCTTATCATGAACTCCTTAGATTTTGGCGTAATGGGATTTGCTTTGCTTGTTCCTGTTCATTTGCTATGTGATTTGGTCTGGCTTTTATTTATTTCAATTCTGGTCTACAAAACTCAGTCACTTTGGGGAAGAAAATTTCAAGAGGGGCTGTTTACTGCCTGCAGCCTGCTACTCATTGGCTTTGGCGGTTGGTTTTTGGTATCAGGACTCCAGTTAGTGTTATAGGCTTATGCTATTTATACCGGATTTCCCATATCAAACTGACGGCTCGCATGTCGAGGGGGCTACTGCAGGGCTCCGAGAGGGATATTGACACCCAAGTGCTATGAATATAGTATTGCTGACAAGAGCGATGAGGGTCAGGATGCCTCATTGCGGATTGAAATGGGAAATATCAGCTTTGGTGATGGCTACGGGGTTGGCTATTAGGCTAGCCTGAGGAAGTATTATGAAGAAGCTATGTTTCATAATCAGTGTGCTTTTGTCAGTCGCTGTTTTGGGATGTATCAAACCTAGTGAAAAGGTACTCCTTATCTTCAGCTACCATCCCGAGCACCCCTGGGTGGTAGAAGAAACAAGAGGTGCAGAGGACATTTTGGAAGAAAGAGGTGTGGAAACCGAAAAATTCTATCTGGATACCAAGAGGAACACAAGCGCCGAGTGGAAGGAAGAGGTGGCAGAAGAAGCTGTGAGGAAAATCGATGACTTCAAACCTGACCTTGTAATTGTTTTTGATGATAATGCCTGTGAACTTGTAGCAAAGGAATATATCGGTGAGAGTCTTCCATTTGTTTTTTGTGGTATGAACGGCGAGCCTGAGGACTACGGGTTTCCTGCCCAAAATATAACCGGTGTGATTGAAAGACACCATCTTGAGGAAACGATTGAACTTCTCAGGCGACTGGTGCCAGATGTTGAAAAGCTAGCGATAATGAGTGACGACAGTCCTACCTCACAGGCATTTATAACCAGCGTGAAGAATATTATACCGCCGATTGAAATCAGTGAATTCTACACCACGAATGACTTCGACGCCTGGAAAGCAGAGGTAAAGGGACTTCAGACCAAGGTTGATGCTATTGGAATATATGTGTATCACACCATTAAAGAGAAGAGTGGAGAAGAAAGCCTGCCTCCAGAGGATGTGCTGGGATGGACACTGGAGAATAGTAAGCTTCCAGATTTCACCTTCTCTGATTTCACTGTCAGGGATGGAGTTCTGTGTGGAGTTACCGTATCTGGATACGAGCAGGGCATGACTGCGGCTGAAATCGCCATCAGGATATTGAATGGGGAAAAGCCTGCAGATATCCCCATCGAGTGCCCTGAAAAGGGGACGCCGATGATCAATAGAATAAGGGCGGAGGAGCTAAATATAGAAATCCCAGCAGATGTGCTTGAGGCGGTGGAGATACTACCCTGATGAGTTCTGCCGAGCGCATAACACTGGCTTTACGATACACGAAACACTTGGGCAAACTGATGAACCACAATGTTTATAGCCGACTTGCATAGTTGCGAGACTTTTATATCTGGAGATAATGCAATCCTCCGCGAACTCTTGCATCCAGATAAAGCACCCCTAAAACTCCGGCATAGTTTAGTGCATGCTGTTGTTAAGCCCAGTGAAGCCATTCTCCATTATTACATGCTTTCAAAACAAGCGAATCCTTCCGTTGAAATTAAAGCCTAAGGGCTGGTTACATTTTTGCCAGGTAGTAAGTGTTCAATCCGGTTTTATATCAATATTGAAATTGTTTAGGAACCTATCCCCCTGACCCCCTTCCCTTAGTAAGGGAAGGGGGAATGCAGGTTAGAGAGATACACTATGAAAGTAGGCTTGGTCTATGACCCTGTCTATCTCAAGCATGATACCGGGCAACATGTAGAGAATGCCAAAAGGTTAGAGGCAATCATTTCTCACCTGGAACAGACCGGGCTTAAGCAGCAACTAACACCAATTAAGCCTGGTGCTGCCTCCATTGAAGAATTGTCACTTGTTCACCATAAGCAGCATATCTCACATATTCAGGAGGTAGCTCAGAGAGGCGGTGGCTGGCTTGATGCTGATACGGTGATGTCAGCCAATTCCTACGAGGCGGCGCTCTATGCCGCTGGTGGCGCCATTAAGGCAACCAAGGTAGTTATGAATGGAGAGGTGGGCAGCGCCTTTGCCCTGGTCAGACCGCCGGGACACCACGCCACCGCCGAGCAAGCCAGGGGCTTCTGCCTATTCAATAATGTGGCTATCGCCGCTAAATATGCTCTGGCTAAATATAAACTGGAACGCATAGCTATCATTGATTTTGATGTGCATCACGGTAATGGAACACAGGCAACTTTTTACGATAATCCCCAGGTGCTCTACATATCGACTCATCAGTATCCCTTCTACCCGGGGACAGGCAGCATTGATGAAACTGGCATCGGTGAGGGAAAGGCAACCACGGTTAATATACCACTGCCGGCTGGCTGTGGTGATACCGAATATTTATCGGTCTTTGACCAGATTATCATCCCGGCAGCTAAACAGTTTAAACCCCAGTTTATCCTGGTCTCCGCTGGCTACGACCTTCACTGGGCTGACGGAATAGCCCTGATGCAGGTAAGCACCACCGGCTTTGCTCAAATAGTAAAAATTATTAAGGAGTTAGCCGATGAACTATGTAGTGGTCGTCTTGTCTTCAGCCTGGAGGGTGGCTACAATCCTACCGCTTTAGCTAGCTCGGTAAAAGCCACCTTTGATGTGCTTCTGGGTAACACCAATATTGAAGACCCACTGGGTCAATCACCGCACAGGTTTGAGGTAGTCAGCATTGCGCCTCTGATTAAGTCAATAAAGGAAATCCACACCCTAGCCTAAGGTCTTTTCTTGCACAGGCGAGGCGGGGTAGGGCATTGGTCACACTCCTCGCTACATGGTTCAACATGAATAAGCACAGTGGTATGAGACAGTCTCGTTTTTATATCCCGCTCCAGCTCGTCGCAGAGCCGGTGCGCTTCTTCCACACTAGCATTCTTAGGCATTACCAGGTGGAGGTCAATGTACCGCTGGTTTCCTGCTTTACGAGTACGTAGTTCATGAAAACCGACCAGCTCACCAGCACACTCCATAATAGATGACCTTATGATATTTTCTTCAGCTTCAGACAATTTTACGTCAATCAGCCCACCAAATGACCTTCTCAATACATCATAAGCTACTTTCAGGATAAATAAAGCTACTAACAGAGCAATGATAGGGTCAAAAATCTGGAGCCCGGTAAAGCGTATCACTAGTAGCCCAGCCAGCACTGCAGCCGCGGAGTAGACATCAACAGCAATGTTGCGAGCACTCGCCTCCAAGGCTATTGAATCTGTTGCCTGTGATACCTTGAGCAGATGGCGTGAAAGGAGGATGCTGGCTACTATGGAAACCAGCATTACCCCCATTCCGGCTTCAGTCAGCTCTATAGTCGTTCCCGTTATTATTCTGAGTACTGCTGAATAGATTATTAAGCCACCGGCAGCAAAAATCAGCATCGCCTGCACTACAGCCGCAATATCCTCCGCTTTGCCATGTCCGAAAGGGTGCTTCTCATCAGCAGGCCTGGCAGCTATACCAACAGCAAGGAAGGTAATAGCTATGGCAAATAAGTCAAGGAAGCTGTCCACCGCCTGAGCAATAATGCTGATGCTCCCGGTTACGACTGCCACCACTACCTTGAGCCCAACCAGCCCAATCACAACTACCACAGCAAGCTTCGCCGCACCACTTCTGGTGGAAAACATCGCCTATCACCCGACCTTGGCTTTGACTACAGTAAAGGGCAGCCATTGAATAAACCTACCCCACTCCCTCTTCTCCCACACTATCAGCAACTGGGGAGCAATACAGAGTGAGCTATAGGTTCCAGCCATGATACCAATCAGCAGTACCACAGCGAAGTTCTGAATTGACGCTCCGATAAAGAATAGCAGAGCCAATACCACGAATAGCGTGGTTAGACTGGTATTCAGGGAACGGCTCAGGGTCTCAACCAAGCTGTTATTAATTACAACCTCAAAATCGGAGCTTACACCTTTGTGCAAGTTCTCCCGTATTCTATCAAAAATAACGACAGTATTATTGACACTATAGCCAATAACTGCCAATATGCCGATAATAAACATCAAATTGACTTCCCAGTCCAGTATGCCACCGAAGATAGAAAAAATGCCTAATACCACCAGCACATCGTGCCCCAGGGCAACTACGGCACAAGTGCCATAGCGGAGAGGCTTCGGCATCCGGCGAAATGCCCAGGTGATATAAAGAAGCACACCAACCGCAGCGGCAACTACGGCAATAGCTGCAATATCTCTCGTCTCTCCGGCTACCATAGCATCCACCCTGCGGAAGCCTTCCTCCTCGAACTCACCAAATTTAGCGGCTAAGGCTTTCTTCAGGTCTACCTTCTCCTCCCCGGTCAATTCGCGGGTGCGGATAAGGAACCCCCCTTCTCCAGTTAATATGCGTTGAACAATAACATTGGTATAACCCAAGCTAGTTAGTTCCTGTGTTAGTTCACTCTGGCTTACTTCTCGCTCGAAGCTTGCTGTCATCATAGAGCCAGGACTAAATTCAATGCCATATTTAAGACCAAAGGTCGCCAGAGAAATAATGCCAATAAGAATTACTACCCCTGAGATAAGAAAAAATCGAAACCTTTTACCGACAATATCAAACATCATTTCTTCCCTGAATATACGCTGAATAGTGAAGTCTGCCTTGCCAGACGAGTGCCTACGAATAGACGCAACAATGTCCGGGTAACCATAATAGCGGTAAACATACTTACTGCCACACCGATAAACAGGGTTAAGGCAAAGCCCATTACCGGGGCACCGGCTATAATCCTGCCGCCTACCCAATAGAGAATACCACAGACAATAAAGGTGGTTACATTGCTGTCCCTAATAGCTGTCCAGGCACGATTAAAGCCAGCCTCAATAGCTGCTCCCAATGTTCTGCCCGTCCTTAACTCCTCCTTCACCCGTTCAAAAATAAGGACATTGGCATCTACTGCCATACCTATAGATAGGACAAAGCCGCAAATACCAGCCAAGGTAAGGGTAACACCTCCGCCCGGCCATAGCTTAAATACTGCCAACACTAGAACACCGTAAAAGATTAAAGCTAGGCTGGCTAAAATACCGGGTAGGCGATAGTAGATAATCATAAATAACATAACTAAAATTATGCCGATTACCCCCGCCTTAATACCCATATCAACAGAAAGAGCACCACGTGTAGCCGAGACTACTTCCTCATAAATGGGTGGCTTCTTTAGCGGCATAGGTAAGGCACCAGACTCAAACAGGTTAGCTAAACGACTCGCCTCCTCAATAGTGAAGCCAGCGGGACTACTAATCTCCCCACTACCATGATATACGGGCTCTTCAATATGTGGCTGGGAAATGAGGACATTGTCCAAGAAAAAACCTATAGCTCGCTGTGGAGACCCGTATGGCCTGGAATATAGTCGCTTGGCAATATCATCGAAAATCACTCCCCCTTCCTCATCCCACACGATACCAATTTTCATTGCCGTAATGGCGCCCGCCCTCTCGTCAGGGATAGGAGTCGCCTCCTTTAAGAAGCCACCGGTGAGTGGCGTGTCATCTTCCCCCCTGGCTAGTATCCAGGATAAAAGTTGGGTTGAACCTTGCTTCAGTTCCTCTACATCAATAGGGTTACCTGCCTCATCAGTGTAGGTGAGATTGTCTCCTTCTTTACTCACAAAGGCTACGGGACTACCATTTTCATCGACAAATATACGAGTCCCCTCCTCACCTTTATCAAAAAACTCGGGGTCAGGGTTCTCCAGATAATGGCTAAGGTAAACCGGCTTACCATCCTTATCTAGCTCCACCTCTCTAAGCTCAAGGTAACCGGTTTGTTCCACCAGCCTCTTGGCTTCCTCAATATCAGTAAATGCTGGAAGCTGCACTAAAATTCGCTCACCCTCTTGCTTCTGAATGATAGGCTCAAGGACGCCATATTTATCAATGCGGGTTCGGATAGTGTCCACTGCCCTATCCATAGCCCTTGGCTTCTCCTCAGCAGTAGTCCCCTCAGGGAATTGAGCCTGATACACTAGATGAATGCCACCAACAAGGTCAAGCCCAAGCCGTATCCCCTTCCTCCCCAACACCCCTTCATCAATAGGGAAAACTACGCACGAAGCAAGAGCGAAGATTATTAATACCATTATAAAAACCAGCGTATTCCTTCTAATCATCTCTACTTAGACTACCTTACTTGACTTAATAGATGGTCACGAACATAAGCTAGAGCCTCGTCTCTGGTAGCTATCTCCCCAGATGCTTGTGCCTCACGCACTGCCTCCAGAAGCTGTCCAAGTTCAGGTCCCGGACTCATACCAAAGATGTTGATTAAATCGTGCCCATCAACCAGCTTAGGTGGGGTAACCAAGCTCTCCTCCTGAAAACGCTGAGCCAACACATACTCTACTATTTGAGCATGCCCTCGCCATTGAGCTAGATTCAGGTGTGGACCCCTAGTGGCTAGATGGTCAGCCAGGCTCAGGAAAAGTATATCAATACCAGCCTCTCCAGTATCACGAAAGTAACGGTAGATAGCCCGACGGGTGGGAAGCTCATCGTGACCCATCTGCATCGGTCGAAGGTGATGCCTTACCATGACTTCCACCAGCTTCACTTCTTTACCACTGAACCTTAGCCTTTCCAGAATATTAACCGATATAGCCGCCCCGTCTTTAGCATGTCCTAGAAAGCGCATCCGACCACCATCAATAGCTTTAGTTTGAGGTTTGGCAATATCATGAAGAAGTGCTGCCAATTTGAGTAGTGACCGCCTGGTGCTACCATTGCTAACCTCCAGCTCAAAGTGCTGACTCAGAACCGCTGACCACGGGACAGCAGCCAAGACCTCCTCCCCAGCATATTCCCAGGCTCCTTGCCCAAGAAGAAAATCAGCGGCACCCACTGTCTTAAGAGAGTGCTCAAAAACATCCCAGAAGTGTTCCTTGGGCTGCTCGACCCCCTTTGCCTGATTAAGCTCTGGAATCATCGCCGTGACCAGACCCAGTTTATCAAGGTAGATTAAAAATTCCCCAGCCTGAGAAGTAGCCAGTAACCGAAGCAGTTCTTCTCTCACCCGTTCACCAGCCACATCAGCTATAAGATGACAATAGCGCCGAATTAGAGCCTCGGTCTCACTATCAATACTAAAACCAAGCTCTGCCGCCAAACGCACCGCTCGTAATAAGCGCACTGCATCCGATTTAAAAGCCGCCTCTGAAACAGCTCTGACCACCCCTTGATGAAGGTCATTCCAACCATTAAACGGGTCTATAAGGGGGTGAGGTTGAGAAACAATCCCCCCGAGGTCAACTGCTATAGCATCTATAGTGAAATCACGCCGTGCTAAGTCCTGCTCGATGCTACCCTGAAATGTAGAGAAATCAAGCTGCCATTGACCTCCAGCTGAGGGGGCGGCTTCATTAACTAAAACCACTCGGCTCACCCTATTTACCTCATCCAACAGGACATACCTACCACCAAGAGCAGTGGCTACCTTGGGGGCAATCTCCAGCGCGTCTGCCGCCACAGCCACATCAATATCAGCCGTATCTCGCCCCAGCAGGGCATCACGGACAAAGCCACCAACAAGATAAGACTTTACCCCTTGCTCGCTGAGAAAATTGCTGACCCTGGTTAATAACAATGAGGCTCTGGGCTCAATCAGGCTACCAAAAAAGTCCTTCGCACCCTTTCCCGCAAAGCTCATCCTCACCACCCTTAGCTTTAATCCCTGCTGAAAAAACTGATTTTTCAGCGGTCTCCCTTATCCCCTCCCACTGACTAAAGCTAAACTATACTACCGAGGCACACATTTATCAAGAGGGGATTCTGGTATAACGCCGATACCCTGACATAGCGGTCAGTTGCCGTAGTGTCAGGGCATGGTAATCCTTTGCTGCCTGATTATTAGACTAATTCGCCAAAAGGCAAATATTAACTTCATTTTTACCCATTTCTAACCTGTTGTTTACCTTATTTACCTCAATCTTTACCCCCCTGTGCTATGCTTAATATTAAGGAATTATGATAATAAAGACAAGGGTTTTTGAACTGAATCACAAGCATCACAAGAACCTGTCTGAGTTGGCTCAGGCTATGGGAATATCAGTAAGCCAGGTCTATCGGGTGCGTCAGGGCAAGCGCTATATCAATCAAAAATTCATTATCGGGGCGATGAAAGCCTTCCCCGAATACAAACTTGATGACCTTTTTTACTTTGCCCCTGAGTCGCCAGTTGAGAGCACCCGGCAAGCATTAGAAAAGTTTACTTCAGCTACAGAGTATATGCCCAGCACCCCAAGAGCCACACCAGTGCCATCTTAAACCTGAGACAGGCATCTCTACAGAGCCGAACTAGGGTATAGAGGAACTGAATAAAGTTCTGATGTACCCTAGTTCAACATCACTTAATAGACACTCAGTTATTTTGGGTCAACTGGCTTTATTGCAGAAAGCCCACAGTTAAAGCTGAACTCCCTCTGGCTCGACCTTACGTAGTTTATCCATGCTGTCTAAGTAATCTATGTAAAGCACCCCATTTAGATGGTCTATCTCGTGCTCCAGAGCTTGAGCTAGAAGTTGGTCTGCCTTAATTCGCATCTCCTTCCCGTTTTGGTCACGCCCCTTAACTCTAACTAACTCAGCACGCTTGATTTGTCCGATAAACCCCGGGATACTGAGACAGCCCTCATCTACCACGCGTTCGCCTATCCTTCGCACTATCTCAGGATTAATTAAGGCTATATCTTCTTCCCCAGGTATGCCAATAACAATCACTCGGAGCAGAGTGCCCAGCTGCGGGGCAGCCAACCCTACCCCACCAGCCGAGTACATTGTCTCAAGCATGTCGTCTATTAGCCGGTGAATTGATTCATCAATAGACCTGACTCGCTTTGATTTCTGCTTCAGTATCAGGTCAGGAAAGAGATGAATAGGAAGAATTGCCATTTTACCTTCACCAATGTTATACACTCTTTCAAGAGTCAGCTCAGTGCTTTAACTATTTAATAAGTCTTATGCGTTGAAGATCTGCCTCAGTCCATCCAGCTTGTCCCTCAATAATGCGCTTTAGGGTCTTTGGTGGGAATGTATCTACCCAACGGCGGAAAGAAACGGTTACCCTTCGTCCATCGGGGTGATAGTAGAGGTGGTGACTACCTCTTTGTCGGTCAAATTCGAATCCGTCTCGTATTAGAGCACCAATCAAATCCCTAGCTTTTAAAGAGCGGAGCCGACTATAGTCAATCGGTCTCATACCATGACGGTGACCCTGGGTTCAATTGAGACCGTTACCAAGTCAGTGGGTTACTCCGGTAGAGGTTCCTGGTGCTCTACCATGCTTTCTACTACCATCTGAATAACTTCTTGAATATTCCTAATGGCCTCTTCTCTGGTATATCCCCAAGTAGCCGCTCCTTTCAAAGCCGGGGCATATGCGTGATAAGCTGGGGTTCCGTCCTCAAAAAAATCCGGCTCCACGGTAACTTTGAAGGTGTATGCTTTCATCTAACCCTCTTTAAACTCTGTTTCCACTCAACTTAACACTATTATACCGTCACAAACCTACAGGGTCAATGTCTATTGTCCAGCCCTGGGGAATAGGTATTTGCCATAGAAAAGCAGAAAGCTCAGAGCCACGGAGTATTAGCTGCCAGCGAAACCTGCCCCGTAGCCGGTGAATAAATGCCGGCGCCGGACCAATTAGACCAAGGTCAGCTATTCCCTTGGAATCTCTTTCATCAATAAGCTGACGCTTCAATCTTTCTGCCTCCCTGCGACAAAGGGCATCGTTAGTATGGCTATAAACAAGGCAAGCCAGTTGGGTGAACGGGGGATTATGAAGCTGGCGACGATAGGCAATCTCCTTATTATAGAAAAGGGCATAGTCATGCTTAGAAGCCGCCTCAATGGCATAGTGCTCAGGAGAATAGGTCTGAATGATAACCTGCCCCCCCAAAATACCTCGACCCGCCCTCCCCGCCACCTGAGTCAGCAGTTGAAAGGTTCTCTCCCCAGCCCGGAAGTCAGGCAGGTTCAGACCGGTATCAGCACTGACTACCCCGACCAAGGTAACCAGAGGTAAATCCAATCCCTTGGCAATCATCTGCGTGCCAATCAGAATATCAGCCTGATGGGCGCGGAAGCTATCTAGTATTTCCTTATGGGAGTGACTCCTTCTTCTGGTAACATCACTATCCCAGCGTAGCAGCCTGGCTCGGAGAAAGGTATTACTGGCTTCTTGTTCCAACTTCTGGGTACCAATGCCTAAAAACTTTATCCGACGACTCAAGCACTGAGGGCAAATCTGAGGGACTGACATTCTGTAGTTACACCGGTGACAGACCAAGACACCCTCAACAAAATGATGGGTAAGGGCAACCTCACATCGCTTACAGCGGAGGACAAAGCCACAACTACGACATTGAATAAAGCTAGCTGCCCCCCTCCGATTAAGAAATAGAATCACCTGCTCCCGGCTGGCTATGGCTTTAGTTATAGCCTGTGACAAAGAGCGACTAAAAAGGCTTCTATTCCCTGCCTTGAGCTCCTGTCTTAAATCTACCACCTCAACCTGGGGCAGGGACGCACCTTTACCAGGAGTAACCCGCTCCGGAAGCTCAAGTAGATGATAGTCTCCCCGTTGGGCATGGTAAAAGGTCTCTACATCAGGGGTGGCACTGCCCAGAATAACTACCGCCCCGGTTAACTCAGCCAGCTTGATGGCTACATCACGGGTGTGGTAGCGGGGTGATGTATCTTGTTTATAAGTCCATTCATGCTCCTCATCAATAACGATGAGACCCAGGTCAGGTTGAGGAGCAAAAATAGCACTCCTGGAACCGATGACGACATCAAACTCTCCGTCTCTTATCCGCTGCCACTCGTCAAATTGTTCACCTAGGGAGAGCTTACTATGAAGGACAGCCACCTTATTGGGAAAGCGTGAGGCAAATCGCTCTATGGTCTGGGGAGTGAGCGCAATTTCTGGGACTAAAACAATGCCTCGCTTACCCAGCTTCACCGCTTCAGCCAGAGCCTGTAGATAAATTTCTGTCTTGCCGCTGCCGGTAACGCCGTGAAGCAGAAGAACATTTGGATGCTCCTTTGACTTTTGTGCTAGGCTTTCGCTAATAGACTTGAGGGCTGACTCTTGGGCAGGGGTAAGAGTCAGGGGGTAAGATGGGGTGATATCCTGGTAGGAAATCGGTTCGCGTCTTACTTCAATATGCTGAACTCTTATTAAACCTTTACTGGCTAAGGTATCAACTACCGTTTTATTACAGTTAGCCCGTTGTCTAACTTCCGCCAGGGATACGGGTTCGGACTGCTGAGCTAGGAAGTCGAGAAGGGCAGCCTGTTTGCTGGCCCCCTTCTTGCGTAGCTTGGCTACCTCCTGTTGAGCTTCACCCGCATCAACCGCCAGGCTGAGGTAAAGCTCTTCCTTTGGTCTCGCCTTGACTGGCTCCAGCTCATAGCTTCTTATGGCTAGGCCTTGTTTTACCAGTTGTGAGACGATACGCTGAGCCTTTTTCTTGCCTAGAGCCTTCTCCAGTTCCTTCAGGCTTACCCTGCCTTGTCTCTGGACTAATTCAAGGGCATGTCTCTGTTCTGTGGTAAGGGAAGATAAGTCATAGCCGTCGGGGATTGAGGGGATAGAAATAAGAGTGAGCGCCTTGCGCTCAAATCCTGGCGCTAGCATTAACGCCACGGCATCGAAGAGGGGTGATAGATAGTACTCGCTTATCCAATAAGCCAGCGATACCCGGGCTGGCGATAGTACTGGGCAGGGCTCGATAACCCCGGCTATTTCTCTGGTTTCCTCCACAGAGGGGTACTGGCTTAACTCCAAAATGATGCCCTGGAGGAGCTTATCGCCAAAGGGAACCCATACTGCCTGCCCGACATCAACACTTAGACCAGGGGGTATGGCATAGCTAAATGTCCGGCGCTGGGCTATTGGCGAATTAACACTAACCTCAGCATACCCCATCCAATGCTCCGTGGGTGCTCTACTCTAACCTTATCCCTGTCTCTTTTCCTTGATGCGAGCTTTCTTACCACTGAGCCCACGCAGGTAATAAAGCTTAGCCCGGCGTACTTTCCCGTGCCGCACTACTTCTACCTTTTCCACCAGCGGTGAATACAAAGGAAAGGTGCGCTCAACACCGACACCATAGGCAACCCGCCTCACAGTAAAGCTAGCACTAGCCCCACCACCCCGCACCTTAATTACTACCCCTTGAAATATCTGGGTGCGCTCCCTTTCCCCTTCCACAACCTTAGCACTGACCTTTACCGTGTCACCGGGGGCAAGAGTAGGAATATTAGGATTTGGTTTGACTTCAATTAGTGATGCAATATCCATTCTACAAAACTCCCTATATTAAACTTCTCAACCTATCTACCAACTGTCTTTCCTCCAGGCTTAGGTTAGCTTTGCCTAATAGTTCTGGACGACGCTCCAGGGTGCGCCGGATAGCCTGCTCACGGCGCCATTTACTGATTTGGGCATGGTTTCCTGAAAGTAAAACCTCAGGCACTGACCACTCTCTATATACGGCAGGACGAGTGTATTGGGGATACTCTAACAGCCCAGTGACATAAGAATCATCCTGTAGCGAAGCCTCTGAGCCAAGAACCCCGGGCAGTAGCCTAACCACAGCATCTACTACCACCATAGCCGCTAGCTCACCACCACCAAGCACATAATCACCGATACTAATCTCATCAGTAACCAGGTGCTCAGCCACTCGCTCATCAACCCCTTCATAACGACCGCAGATAAGAATCAAATGCCTATATCCTGATAGCTCATGAGCAATCTGTTGAGAAAAGAGACGACCCTGCGGGGTAAGCAGAATAATTGGCAAGTCGCCAGCCCCTTGTTTAATATCCGTCTCTATTGACTCTACCACCTCAAAAATAGGTTCGGGCTTGAGTATCATGCCGGCACCACCACCGTAAGCATAGTCATCAGCAGTATGATGTTTATCATGAGTGTAGTCCCGAATATTATGCAGGTTAATACTAACCAGCCTGTGGTCAATAGCTCGTTTAAAGATGCCAGTGCTAAACGGACCCTGAAACATCTCGGGAAATAGAGTCAAAATATCAATATCCACCGATTACCCCCTATCAACGCCTGGAGCTATATGCTCAGTTACCTCTCCTTTAACAATTGCCACAGCGTGGGGAATGACAGACAGTATCACCCTGAGGCACTCCCGAACTCCTTTAGGGCTACCCGGCAGGTTGATAATGAGGCACTTCCCCCTAACCCCAGCCACAGCTCGACTCAATATGGCAAATGGTGTCACACTAAAAGTTTCGGCTCTCATCGCCTCAGCAAAACCAGGCACAACCTTATCCACTATAGAAAGAGTAGCTTCAGGGGTAACATCACGCCGACCAAGTCCGGTGCCCCCTGTGGTTAGAATAATATCCACATTACCCTCATCTGCCCAGTCAGCAAGCTTGCCGGCAATAACATCCACCTCATCAGGAATAACCTCATACTTAACCACACGACTATCTAATAGAGATAGGCAATCCCTAATCGCCTTGCCACTCTCATCATAGCGCTGTCCACCCCAACCCTTATCACTAATGGTAAGTATGCCCAGGTTAAACATAACACACCTGTCCTAAGCCAGGTTGTATTTTACCACATATAGAGCTTATAGCAAAATCAAGGAATTTGAGGATTACTTATCGACCCTATCCCCTTTGTCCCCTTCATGCAAGGAATACCTCTTCCTATTCTAGGGGAAGGGGAAGATAATTTCGTAAGAGGGGCTTCGCCCCTCTTACTTCTGCTCCCCCTCATGCAAGGAAGATATTCCTATTATGGAGAGGGGGATAAAGGGGGTGAGGTTGATTAAATAATAATAGCAAAATCAAGGAATTTGAAAAAATTCATCAAAAAGACTTGACAAAATGGGATAAATATGTTTTACAATGGTAGAAAGTGGGGAAAAGTGGTAAACTAGGGAGATAGGTGTAGGCTCAATATGTTTTTTGGTGAATTTGAATACAGGATTGATGAAAAAGGCAGAGTGCCTATCCCGCCCAAGTTCAGAAAGGAACTGAAGGAGGGAGTAGCATTAATGCCAGGGGTAGAAAAGTGCATCACCGCCTACCCGCTACCTGAATGGAAAAAGCTGGCGGCTACTCTTACTGACGGTTCAGTCACTCCAGGAAAATTGAGAAGGCTAAACCGGGCTATTTTTGCCACTGCTTTTAGCATCGACATTGATAAGCAAGGCAGGATAGCCTTGCCTATTCCCTTGCGCCAGTATGCCGGGATTGAGGATGAGGTAGTCATCGCCGGAGCCAATAACTATTTTGAGCTGTGGAACCACGAGCAATGGGAATCAGAGAAGGCTATCAGCCAGGAACAAGCCTGGCAAATTATAGAGAGCCTAGAGAGGCACCAATGAATCTAAACATGTCACCGCCCACTCATATCCCGGTTCTGCTTCAAGAGACCATTGAGGCACTTGCGGTGCAGCCCGGGGGTCGCTATATTGATTGCACCCTTGGCGGTGGGGGGCATGCCGCTGCTATTTTAGACCGGAGTTCGCCCGGCGGGCAGCTATTAGGCATTGATGCCGACCCCGAAGCTATAAAAGTAGCCGGGGCAAGGCTTGAAGCCTATAGTGGCTCAGCCCTTCTCATTAATGAAAACTTCGTTAATTTACAGGCTATCTGTTTTAAGTATGACTTCCTCCCGGTGCATGGTATTTTGTTTGACCTCGGGCTCTCCTCCCTTCAGCTCAATGATGGTAGCCGTGGTTTCAGCTTCCAGCATGATGCCCCCTTAGACATGCGCTTGAGTCCCAGCCAGGAGGTTACCGCCGCCGATATCGTTAATACCTCCTCCGAGAGCGAACTAGCTCACCTTATTAAGAAATATAGTGAGGAAGGCTACAGTCATCAAATAGCACACCATATCGTGCAGGCACGCCCCGTAAGCACTACTCTTGAGCTAGCTCGGATAATAGAGCGGACTATTGGCAGCAGAAGGGGTAGAATCCACCCTGCCACCAGAACTTTTCAAGCACTACGAATAGCGGTCAACCATGAACTTGAGCACCTGGAAGCAGCCCTAAAACAGGCAATTAACCTCCTTGGGTTTGAAGGTAGACTGATTGTCATTAGCTATCACTCCATCGAAGACCGCATAGTGAAGCAGTTTATGCAACAAGAAGCCAAGGATTGTATTTGCCCCCCACGAACACCAAGCTGTATTTGTGGACATACCGCCTGCCTGAAGTTAGTCAATAAGAAAGTTATTACTCCTTCCCCAGCCGAGGTTGAACTTAATCCGCGCAGCCGCAGTGCCAAATTGAGAGCTGCTGAACGCATCATTACTCAGGATGAGCAATACAGGACAGTTGAAAAACTGTGTTTTTCGCTAGAGGTTAACGGTGGGGGATGGAGGAGACCGGCTTTGCTGAAGAAGCTCCGAAGGACTTTTCTAGACCCTAGATTGATAATTTTTGAGAAGATGAATAAGGGAGGTTTTGAAAATGTGAAAAATTAACTAACTCAAAGGGCTCAAGAATCCAGTTAACAAGGAGGGAGGAGATGAAAAAACGGACTACTTTAGCTTCTATTGATGTTGGTACCACTAAGGTATGCACAATTGTAGCCGACACAAACAACGACGGTGGTGTCCGAGTCCTAGGAGTAGGCGTCACCCCATCCAAGGGACTACACAAGGGTCTAGTGGTTAACATCAGCGACGCCGTAGATTCAATCCGGGAGTCGGTGAGGAAAGCAGAACAAGCCAGCGGCACAAAGGTAGAATCAGCCTACGTCGGTGTGACTGGGAGGCATGTCAGCTCGCTTAATAACCGCGGGGTAGTAGCTATTACTCATAATGACCGGCTGGTGCGCCCGGATGACCTGAAGCGAGTTCTTCAATCCGCCCGGAGCATTAAGGTTCCTAGCGACAGAAAGCTGCTCCATGTTATCCCCCGAAGTTATGCTATTGATGGTCAGGTAGGGGTCAAGAATCCGGTAGGAATGCATGGTTTCAGACTGGATGTGGAGACACATATCATTACTGCCGCCATAACCTCTGTCCAGAATCTGGCAAAGTGTATTCGTAGCATTGGAATAGATATTGATGACCTCATCCTCGAACCTTTAGCTAGCAATGAGGCGGTATTGACCGAGGATGAGAAGCAAATGGGTGTTATATTGGCTGACATAGGCGGTGGGACTACAGATATTGCTGTCCTCAGAGAGGGAAGTATCTGGCATACTGCCATTCTACCAGTAGCCGGTTATCAAATCACCAGAGATGTTGCTATCGGTCTGGGGCTGCCATTTGATGTCGCCGAGGAGATGAAGAAAAGGTATGGCAGTGTTATGCCAGTTTACGAAGGTAAGATAGAAACTACCAGCACAATGTCAGAAGATGGACATGGCGTCTCCTACCAGGACTTGTGCGACATTATCCGGGCTCGAGTGGAGGAAATCATAAGGCTTATCCTGCTAGAGCTGCCACGCTCTGAATATGAAACATTGGTCCCGGCTGGACTGGTACTCACTGGTGGTAGCGCCAACCTTTCTGGCATAGAAGCCCTGGGACGCGATATGCTAGGCCTCTCGGTAAGAGTAGGTATCCCTACCAATATGTCTGGTATCACTGATGTTCTTCATGACCCAGCCTATGCCACCAGCGTTGGTCTCCTGCTCTGGGGAGCAAAGCACGAAGGTATGCAGACCTGGCAATCTTACGGATTTGGCACAGCTTTACGGCGTCTAATTTCCCGAATTAAGAATCTGTTCCACTAAGGCTCAATAATCAGCAAAAGAAAGGAGGAGGAGATGGCAAAAACAAGTTTTGTCCCTAACCCAGCCAAGATTAAGGTCATTGGTCTAGGTGGCGGTGGCTGCAATGCTATAACCCGTATGGTCAGAGAGGAAATCCAGGGCGTGGAGTTCATCGCCATAAATACCGATGCCCAAGCCCTATCGATTACCGAGGCCCCGACCCGCATCCAGCTTGGTGAGAAGCTTACCAAAGGACTAGGCGTGGGTGGTGACCATACCCTAGGTCAGAAAGCAGCCGAAGAAAGCCGCGATGAACTCAAGGAAATCGTCGCCGGCGCTGATATGGTGTTTGTCACCTGCGGTATGGGTGGTGGCACCGGCACCGGGGCTGCCCCTACTATCGCTGAAATAGCTAAGCAAAGTGGAGCCCTGACTATTGCCGTAGTCACCAGACCTTTCAGCTTTGAGGGCGCCCACCGCTGCCAAGTATCAGACGAGGGCATTACCCGTCTCTTAGACAAGGTTGATACCCTTATTATCATCCCTAATAACCGCTTGCTCGAGCTCTGTGACCAGAAGACAGCGGTAGATAATGCTTTTAAGCTAGCCGATGATGTGCTCCGCCATGGCGTTCAGGCTATCGCTGAGGTTATCACTGTCCCCGGGTTGATTAACCTCGACTTTGCTGACGTCAAGGCGGTGATGAAGGATGCCGGTCCAGCCTGGATGTCCGTAGGCAGAGGGTCAGGTCAAAATCGAGCCGTAGATGCGGCTAAGGAAGCTTTAGCTAGCCCCCTGTTAGATGTTTCTATTGAGGGGTCAAGGGGTGTGTTATTCAATGTTGTCGGTAGCAGCAGCCTTACCCTGTTTGAAGTTAATGAAGCCGCTGAGGTAATCAAGCAAGCAGTAGACCCTGAGGCTAACATCATTTTTGGGGTGGGTCATGATCCAACTATGGATAAGGAGATACGGATTACCCTAATTGCCACCGGATTCGCTTCCAAGATAGGAATGATCGGAGTTAGCCGGGAAGAGGAATTTAATCAACTCCTTAGGGGGTTAAAGAGTGAAGATGAACTAGATGTTCCCTCTTTCCTGCGTCGCCCGCTATTCAGCCATCGACGCCAGGCAATAACACCATCGACTAAACTGGTTAAGGCACCATCGCGCATCCCATCTGGCTAAAACTCTCAGGGATTTACTAAAACCACCGAGACCACCGAAGAGGCTGTAGGTGTTTGAAGAAGCTTCCGGGGAAGACCTTAGGTCTTCTCGGGTGCTAATGCCCTACAGCCTCCCTGTTTTCCCGGCTATCTTGAGACAAATCAAGACTGAGCTTTGCCCCAAAGCTAGTCAACCCCCTCTTTACCCCCCACCATGAGGGCTTGACAGATACTATATATTGTGGTAATATTGTCGTATATTACTATATGATGTAGAGTATTATGAATTGTCCCTATTGTGGCTATTACGATTCCAAGGTTACAGATTCCCGTGGTGTAAATGACGGCATACGCCGCCGGCGCCAGTGCCTGAGCTGTGGCTCTCGTTTCACTACCTATGAGCGACTGCAACCAGCCAGCCTGTTCGTTATTAAGAAAGACGAGAGGCGTGAGGAATTTAACCGAAATAAACTGCTAACCGGTATTCACAAGGCATGTGAAAAACGACCATTGCCTACCGGCACTGTGGATAAGCTTGCCGATGATATAGAAGCTGAGCTTTACCGCCTGGGCAAGGTTGAGATACCCAGTGCTGTCATCGGTGATATGGTAATGGAACGGTTAAAGAGCCTGGACTACATTGCCTATATCCGCTTTGCCAGCGTCTACCGGGAATTTGCTGATATTACCACCCTAAAACGAGAAATAGATAGTTTAGTAAGTGATGAGACTGAGGTATCTCGCCCTACCAGTCAGCTGCCATTGCTCCCTGCTGAAGAATTGGAGACGGTGGCTGGGAGACGTCAGAGGAGTCGCCATAAAGAAAACTAGCCAAAGTAAAGGAACGAAAAATATTAGGAGGAGGAACATGGAAAGTACGTTTAAAGATAAACGAACAAGTGACATAAAGAACATCTGGCAATCATTACTTGGGCACATGAAGGAGCGCAATCTTAGAACATGTCAAATCTCAGATGCAACAGGCTACAGAATAGATCATATAGAAAGAGGATTAGCTGGGGAACCTATACCAGTAACCTACGATTTCATACGTAGATTAGTTATTTACCTTGGACTGGCTCCAGGACATAAAGAACACTACGAAGATACGTACGATATACGTACATATGATCAATGCGTGGAACTCTTAAAACTACCAGAAGAGCCTCCGCAACAACAGAGTAGCCTTTGGGATAAACAGGCTGGAGACATTAGCCAAAATGACACTAAGTAATAATCAGACCATAACCCCGAGAGTAGTGACTTTTGAAGATGCAATGAACCTAGCAATTGGTCGTGCGAAAGAGCTGGTATCCTGCTTAATTAAGGAACGAGGACACGCCAAACCACCCTTTAGGCCGGAAGAGTTCGCTCGGTTAACGAGCATTAAACAAATTATAAAAGCGGATCTTGGAAAAACAAGTGCTGTTCTACTCAAATTTCATGACGGTCATGTTATTAAGGTGAACCAAAATCATAACTTGACTAGGCAAAACTTCTCTTGTGCTCATGAGATTGGCCATAATTTACTACGTGAGTTAAAAATAGGACTCAACACAGAAAATATTGAGTGTCGAACATTCGATCCACAAGCTCCCGGAAGAATTGTAGCAAAAGCCAGAGAACGTCTGTGTGATATCGTTGCCACAGAACTCCTCATGCCAGAGCTGATTTTTAGAAAATATTTGTCAGATTTGGGTCTATCTATTAGCTCCATTGAATGGTTGGCTAATATCTTCAGAGTTTCCATCCGCGCCGTTGCTTGGCGGATTGCCGAAGTGAGCACAGAGCCTTGTATTGCCCTTCTGTGGCAGCCTTGGCAAAGGGCTAAGTCTAAAGGGCTTCGTTTAGCCTGGTGTATAGGCCCAGGAAGACACTCACGAGGTAAAGCTAACTATATGCCAGTGCACACATATGTGCGACCTCCATCCAAATTGCATAAAGCTTATCAAGATAACAGTCCTGTTAAATGCTACAAACTATTTAAGGTTGATAATGCTTCTAAGCGTTTGCCTATGGAGTCCAAAGGTTTTGGTCGTGGTGAAACAAGATACGTTATTTCTCTAGCCTTCCTCGATAGATAGTAAAATAAAATATTAGGCCCGGAGGGCATTGTGTCAAATAATCGTAGTGTAAGAGATAGCGATGGAAGGTCTCTTAATCGCACCCAGATTGCCCGGGCTGTCTTTGCCGCCACCGAGTCTATGGGTATAGCCGATAGAAAGCTAGTGGAGCAACTCACTGCACAAGTGATTAAA
>CAZQRE010000003.1:0-22830 GCA_964595695.1 uncultured Dehalococcoidales bacterium | reverse complement strand
ATTCCTAGCATTGGGAGGGGGATAAAGGGGGTGAGGTAGAGAGGCAACGCCAGATATGATTCTAGGGAAAAACAGGGGACTGGGGGCGCAGCCCCCAGAGACGATTCTAGGGTGGGTGGGAAGAAGGAGCTACCAAATAACCTCTATGCTTTTTAGCCTTAACAGTGTAAAATCTGGATACTAACTCAAGGGAATAAAAATTGAAGATTCTTAGCACTACCGCTAGATGGCTATTTATGCTCTGTTTGCCCATCCTGCTACTGTCGGCTAGCCTCGGCTGGGCGGTAAATAGCCATTGGCTGTATGAATATGGCTTCCAAAAATATGATGTCACTCAGACTACCGGCTTGGCTCAGTCAGAGCTAAACGAGGTAGCCAAGGGGCTAATTAGCTATTTCAACTCTGATGAGGAATATATTACTCTTACCGTGGTGAAGGACGGCGAGCCGTTTGAGTTGTTTACCACGGAGGAAATTATCCACTTCAGGGATGTCAAGGGGCTAATCTGGCTGGACTACTGGCTTTTATTAGGAACGCTGATTTATGTTTTAGGGTATGTAGGGATTTGCCTTTTGTGGCATAAGCAAAAATACTGGCGGCGGCTGGCGCCGGGGGTGGTTGGGGGGAGTGGTATCACCTTAGCCCTGATGCTGGCTTTCGGGTTGGGGACTGTCTCTGGTTTTGGCGACCTATTTTATCAGTTCCATCTTCTCTTCTTCTCTAATCTATACTGGTCAGCCGAAGGGTACATGCTTAAGCTCTTCCCTGAGGACTTTTTCCGCGACGCCGCTCTATTCTGTGCGCTAACAACAGCCGGGCTGGCGGTGGTTTTGGGTGGGATAGCTGGGGGTTATCTGCTATTTACCAGGAGCCGGGCTGTATCCTAGTAAGACCGCAGGCACTTTAGAACTTAAGCTTTAGGGTTACTATCTCAAAGGGTTTTACCTGTAATTCAAGAGTGTCGGTGCCGGCCTCAAGCTCCTTTTCTTCCCTTTCCAGAAGGTCGGTAATCCAAGCCTGCGTAATCGGCTTAAATACCTTTAATTCGGCTGTCGTGGCCTCGCCTCTGGTTTCAAAGAATCTCAATATCACTTCATCACTGCCTTCAGCCTTCTTAAGTGCGGAAAGGATAAGGTTGCTCGGCTTTAGCTCTAAGAAGGAATACTCACCAGGCAAATCACCCCTGGCGTTGGCTTCAACCGGTATCAGCAAATGATGATATTCCTGAGCCTCTTTATATACTTTGGCCTGACGCCAATCACCTATATGAGGTTGGAGGCTATATTCAAAGGTAAAGGGTTTAAGCTCTAAGGCATCCTGGGTAGGGACTAAGGGACCTGATATTCCATCAGCCGAGAGCCCATATACGCTTCTAAGCAGGGTAATATAGATAGAGCCCTCTACCATCTCCACCGCCGGCAGCCCTTTGTTCATAAAGGTTATCCCCCTTGTGCCATTACTGTAATCAAACCAGCTCATGAAATTAGGTATTTTGGAAGGCTCAAACCCTTTGCCTCGGCCGGCAAAACGCTCCGTTGGCTCGGAAACAACCCCAAATTGCGTTTCCCTGAGGTAGGTCTTCCTGTCCATTCCAGTATCAAATTTAACCCTTAGCCTTATATTGGGATATTTATTATCAACCCTGGTGATGAATTCTATTCGGGGGAGGTCCCTGTAGACGATAACCTCCTTGCAAATATCTAGCACTTTATATTTATAGAGCATCGGTGGGAACCTCTCCTTTAACCTGTAGGGCCAGGTGAGGCAATAATATTCGTCTTCAAAAATTATCTTTGATACCAAAGGTCCGCTTTCTATCTTAAAGCTCTTCGGCTTAAAGCTTCCATATTGAAATCCCCCTCCAGATTCGCTCTTTATCAGCTCGGTGAATCTAGAGCGATGATGATACAGGTCTCCACTCTCATCCTCAATAACCAGCTCGTTCCCCTTGACTAGAAGTTCCCCGCTTTTATCAAAAACCTGGATTATTCCCGTTTTTTTATCCACTTCCACCCTAAAAAACGGGTTTTCCAGCGCCTGTTGTTCAACCTTTATCTCGGTCTCAGGTTGCTTTTCTCTTGGCACCACCTTATATACCTTATAACCCAGAGGTGGAATATCACCGATAAAGCCTATCTTCGCCCACTTGACATCACCCTCCTGATTCCTATCTATCTTCATTATTTGGCTTTCTACCTCATCTTCATCCTTCATACCAGGCTCTATCTTCCACCCTTCGGGTAAGTTTAGGCTCGCCTCAACCCAGTTCCTCATCGGCCACGAGAGGGGGTTAAACACTATGACGCCGTTACCATTGGTGCCAACCTTTTTAGCAATATAGGCTAAAGATTGGGATAAGAGCTCATTGAGCTTGGTTTTAAGGGAATCAAAAATTTCCCTTACCTCTTCATAAATCCCATCCACACCACAGCCGGTAATAATGTCATGAAAAGCAATAAACAAGATTTTCTTCCAAGCTTCACCAAGTTCATCAGCTGGATATTTAGCCCCGAGCAGCCAGGCGATGGTAGCCAACACTTCAGCGTTTATCAGAAGCCCCTCATATTCCCTGGAGCCCTGCACTATCCATATTCGGCTGGAGGCTACCTGGGGGAAGACATCAATCAACTCATCATCGTATAGCTCCCCTTCTATAACCTCGAACCTTTTTTCGGTTTTTTCCAGAGCCTGGAAGAACTGGCTGGGGACAGCTATCTTCATCTCAACCTCTGAATGAGCCCTATTCCAATCACTTACTACTTGAGAGATTTCCGGCTGGGGGGGCATTGAGCCACTGCCACAGGGCATCAGGATATGATGAGTTGAGGCATATTTATCAAGCGTAACATAAGATGCCTCCAAATTGTCAAGGTCGAGACCCGCCCTGTAGCCGAGACGCATCCAATGGCTTAAAATGGTTGTCCCATCCAGTCCCTTCCACAGAAATTCGCTTTGCATTATCTCTGCCCTTGCCCCTCTCCTAAAAGCAAGCCACTTGTAGCCGGCTTTCTTGTAAATTTGAGGAAGCTGAGCATTCATGCCGAAGCTATCTGCTGCCCAGGCTACCGGGACTTCAATACCAAATTTCTCCTTACAATACTTTTTGCCAACTAGAATCTCTCTTACCAGCACCTCCCCGGTGGGCAGCATGGTATCGGGCATGAGGTATTGTCCATCAATTATTTCAAGTCTGCCCTTCTGTATCATCTCTTTTAGTCCCAACCAAAGTTCGGGATTTCTCTGCTCAATCGCTTCCAGCAGGAAGGTCTGCTCCAGGCAGAACTTAAATTCCGAGACTTTCATCATCTTCAGAACTTCCTGAAGGATGGTTTCATTTATCTTGAGATACTCCTCTTTAGAGAATGCCCAGGCTACATCGTAATGGGTATGGGGGACGAGGTAAATTGTTTGCATTTCGATTTCCTCCATTACTGTATTTACTTTGGTTAGGGATGAGGGAGGGGGGATAAAGCGGGTTCCGAAGAAAATGGAGATTTTTCTGGGTGCTTAAACGGAGTAGGCTGATAGACAATCTCTATTGGGTGCATCCCAAAGGTTATATCAGCATCCCCTCCATCTGAGCCAGGATTTGCTCATTAGTGAAGTGATTAAGGCTTATAGCATCACTAGGGCAAGCCGCCACGCAGGCACCACAGCCCTTACATAGAACTTCGTTAACCCGACACACCTCCTTCTCCTCATCAAAGGAGATGGCACTATAGGGACATACCAGAGAACAAATCTGGCACCCAGAGCAGATTCTTTCGTCAACAACTGCGGTAGCCGCCTCAATCTCAACCCTGCCCTTGCCAATCATAGCCAGAACCTCGGCAGCGGCGGCTGCCGCCTGAGCTACGGTATCGGGTATATCCTTGGGACTCTGGCAACAACCGGCAACAAATATTCCGTCACTCATAGTAGATACCGGCTCCAGCTTAGGGTGCTTTTCCAGGAAAAAGCCGTCGGCGCCGCGGCTAATATTAAATAATCGGGCAACAGCCTCGGCATCTGGTTGTGCTTCCAGAGCCACACTTAGAATAACCATGTCCACTGGCACCCTTATTATGGCACCAAGCAAGGTATCCTCAGCCACGACAACTAGTTTTCCCTTCTCGTCATCACTTATGGGGTGGTCAGTAACTTCGCCTACCTTCCCCCGGATAAAATTAACCCCTTCGCCCGACAGACGCTTATAGAATTCTTCAAAGCCTTTACCGAAGCTCCTGATATCAATATAGAATTCATATACCTCAGCCTCAGTATGCTCCTTTATCAGGTGAGCCAGCTTCATGGAATACATACAGCAAACCCGAGAGCAGTACTCGTGATAGTTCTCGTCCCGACTGCCGACACAGTGAATAATGGCAATTTCCTGAGGGGTAGAGCCATCCTTGAGAACAATATTGCCCTGTGTCGGTCCTGAAGAATTAACCATCCTCTCAAACTCGAGGCTGGTGATAACATTGTCCAGGCGCCCATAGCCATACTGATAAATGGGGGTAGGGTCAAACACACTAAAACCAGTAGCCAAAATTATAGAGCCAACCTCCACCTCTATTATTTCATCTTCCTGCTCAAAATTAATAGCCTTTGCCTCGCAGAACTTCTCGCAAGCACGGCAGGTGCCCTTTAGGAAATAGGCACAGTGCTCCCGGTCAATGACTGGTATATTAGGCACCGCTTGAGGAAAGAGGGTATAAATGGCCTTTCTCTTACCTATACCGGCATCAAACTCGCTATCTACCTTCCACGGGCACTTTTCCTGACATAAGCCGCAGCCAGTGCACAGAGCTTCATCGACATACCTTGCCTTCTTCCTGATTTTAACCTTGAAATTGCCAATATAGCCGGAAACCTCTTCGACTTCAGTATAGGGCATTAACTCAATATAGGGGTGAGAGCCAACCAGTGTCATCTTCGGGGTGAGAATACAGGCTGAGCAATCCAGAGTGGGGAAGGTCTTGTCCAGTTGTGCCATATGCCCGCCAATGCTTGGCAGCCTCTCTACCAGATAGACCTTATGCTCAGAATCAGCAATCTTAAGTGACGCCTGAATGCCAGCAATACCCCCGCCTACAATCAAGGTATTAGGGTTAACCCCAACCTCCATAGTCTCCAGAGGCACTTGATAAAAAACTCGGCTTACGGCAGCGCTGACTAATGCCTTAGCTTTCTCTGTAGCCTTCTGTTTATCCTCGGTTACCCACGAGCAGTGCTCACGAATATTTGCCATCTCAAATAGATATGGATTTAACCCTGCCTCCTGGCATACACGGCGAAATGTACGCTCGTGCATCGTCGGTGAGCAGGAGGCAACAACTACACGATTAATCCCCAAATCCCTGATATCATTCTTAATAATCTCCTGACCCGGCTCAGAACACATAAACTTATAGTCACGGCTTACCACCACCGAATCCAAACCCTGAGCAAACTGGGTTACCTGGTCTATATCAACCGTACCAGCGATATTGCTCCCACAATGACAGATATACACACCAATTCTAGGTTCCATGCTTAGCCCCCAAATAGAATTGAGGTTAAATTTGCTCCAACCCTTCGTTCACACTAATACCCCTTCAATCTCAGCCATAATCTGCTCGGTGGTGAAGTGCTTATCGGTGATAGCCCCGGTGGGGCAAGCCGCTACGCACACACCACAGCCCTTACACAGGGCTTCATTGACCTGCGAGACCTTCTTTTCCTTATCAAAGGAGATGGCCTTATAGGGGCAAAGAAGATTACAAATCAGGCAGCCAGAGCAAAGCTGTTCATCAATAGCAGCAATAGCAGCCTCAATCTCTATGGTGCCAGCGCTAATCATAGCCAGAGCTCGGGCAGCGGCGGCTGATGCCTGAGCTACAGTATCAGGGATATCCTTGGGACCCTGGCAGCAACCAACCACGAAAGTGCCATCGGTCATGGTAGCTACGGGGTCTAGCTTGGGGTGTCTCTCCAGGAAGAAGCCATCGGGGCTTCGGCTCAAGGAAAACAACCTGGCAACCTTGTCTGCGTCTGAGCGTGCCTCCAAGGCGGTACACAGGATAACCATATCTACCGGCACCCGCATTATACTGCCCAGCAAGGTATCCTCAGACACAACAACCAGTTTCCCCTTCTCCTCATCAGTTACGGCGCGGTTGGTAACTTCGCCTACCTTCGCCCGGATAAAATTAACCCCTTCTTCTGACAGACGCTCGTAAAACTCTTCATATCCCTTGCCAAAGCAGCGCATATCCATATACATCTGGTATACTTCGGCATTGGTTTTTTCCTTTATCAGGTGAGAATACTTGAGGGCATACATGCAGCATACCCGAGAGCAATACTTGTGATAGTTCTTGTCCCGGCTACCTACGCAGTGGATAATAGCTACCGACTGTGGCTCATTACCATCCTTGAGAAGGATATGTCCCACAGTCGGCCCTGAAGCACTGACCATCCTCTCAAACTCAAGCCCGGTAACAACATTATCCAGGCGCCCATAGCCGTAGTGGTAGAGTGGGGACGGGTCAAAGGCATCATAACCAGTGGCGACGATTATATTACCGACATCTACCTCGACTATTTCCTCCTCCATCTCCTGGTTAATTGCCCCAGGTTCGCAAACGTTAGCACACTCCAGGCATTCCGAACAAACAGCACAGTTCAAGCAACGCTTGGCTTCCTCAATGGCCATTTTCTCATCAAAGCCTAGCTCAACCTCAATAAAACCTTCTCGTTTCTCTAGTTCGAGAGTCGGCATAGGTTGTCTTCCCTTTGGCTCCACTCCTTCTTTTGACACCTCTTTTACCTGTTTAACCGTTTCTGGTCTCCCCTCAGTCAAGCTAGCACCACTAAGGTAGCGGTCTATAGAGATGGCTACTTCCTTACCGGCGGTGATAGCGGCAATGATATCAGCCGGACCAGCCACCACATCACCGCCAGCAAAAACACCTTCGATGCTGGTTTGCAAGGTAACCGGGTCAACGGACAGGGTTCCCCAATTGGTAAAGTCAAGCTCCCTGGGTATCATTGCCTTATCCACTACCTGACCGATGGCAATGATTACATTATCAACATCCATATTGAATTCTGAGCCTTTAACCGGTATTGGTCGTCGGCGACCGCTGGCATCAGGCTCACCTAACTCCATCCGAATGCACTGGATACCAGTTAGTTGGTTATCTTTGGTCAGGATTCTAACCGGTGCCGCCAGAATATGAATCTTCACCCCTTCCCGCTCAGCCTGCTCAACCTCGGCTTTGTCAGCCGGCATCTCGACTCTGGAGCGACGATAGACAATAGAAACCTTCTTTGCCCCCAGCCGGTGGGCAACTCTGGCGGCATCTATGGCAGCGTTGCCACCACCAATAACCGCCACTCGCTCCCCAAGTTCAACCTTCACCCCTAAGCTCACCTGCCTCAGGAAGTCGAGGGCATGGACTACTCCCATGGTGTCTTCATTGGGAATACCCATCTTCTGGCTTACCCCGGCACCAGTTCCGAGGAAGATAGCTTTATATCCCTGATTGAATATATCCCCCAGATTCTTCACCGGGGTATTTGTCTTTATCTCCACCCCTAGCTCTTCAATGTAAGCTATCTCATTCTCCACTACTCTATTAGGCAACCGGTATTCAGGGATGCCATAGCGCAACAGACCACCACTCTGGGGGGCAGCCTCAAAGACGGTAACCGGGTATCCTTGCCTAACCAGGTCGTAGGCACAGGCTAAACCCGCCGGACCTGAGCCGATGATAGCCACTTTATCTTCCCTTGTCTTCTCAATAGGGGTTGCCTTTTCTCTACCCGT
This sequence comes from uncultured Dehalococcoidales bacterium, assembly GCA_964595695.1. Lineage (GTDB taxonomy): Bacteria > Chloroflexota > Dehalococcoidia > Dehalococcoidales > DAOVUZ01 > DAOVUZ01. The sequence continues at coordinate 15,035 of CAZQRE010000003.1, read as the reverse complement.
CCTCAGCTCGTAGTCAGCCATGAAGCGCTTCAGTGAGCGGATGGACACCGGCTCATCAACATTCCTCCGCTCACACTCTAACTCACAGGGATGGGTGCAAACCCGTCCACAGACACCGGCAAAGGGCATAGTCCGCCTCATCACCTCAAGAGCTTCCCTGAACTTGCCCTGTGAGATAAGGGCGATATAGCCCTGGGCATTGACCCCGGCAGGACAGGCAACCCGGCATGGGGGATAGCCTCGTTTGTCAATGGTAAAGACACTGGGGACTGCTTGAGGGAAGGGTCGATAGATAGCCTGCCTTTGGCCCAATCCCAGTTCAAACTCGGCGGGCAACTCGACCGGACATACCTTAGCACACTCCCCGCAACCGGTACATTTTTTAACATCGACATACCTTGGCTTCTTCCTGATTCTGACCTTGAAGTTGCCGACATACCCTGAGACTTCTTCTACTTCACTGTAGGCCATTAGCTCAATATAGGGGTGGGAGCCGACCGTACTCATCTTGGGGGTGAGGATACAGGCTGAGCAGTCCAGGGTGGGGAAGGTCTTATCCAGCTGAATCATGTGACCGCCGATACTGGGCTCCCTTTCCACCAGGTAGACCATATGTTTACCATCAGCTATCTCTAGAGCCGCCTGAATGCCAGCGATACCCCCTCCCACCACCAGAGTATTGGGGTTAACTGGAACCGTCTTGATCTCCAGGGACTCCTGGTAGAAAACACGCCTTACCGCGGCGCTCACCAGAGCCTTGGCCTTCTCAGTAGCTGCCCCGTGGTCTTCGGTTATCCAAGAACAGTGCTCACGAATATTCGCCATCTGGAATAGATAGCGGTTCAGCCCAGCACTTTCACAAGCTTGACGGAAGGTGCGCTCGTGCATCAACGGAGAGCAAGAAGCCACCACTACCCGGTTGAGCCGTTGCTTATCAATATCATCCCTAATAAGATTCTGACCCGGGTCAGAGCACATATATTTATAATCTCGAGCCACTACCACTGAAGGCAACCCTCGAGCAAAATCGGTAACTACACCTACATCAACTGTTCCGTCGATATTGCTCCCACAGTGACAGATATACACCCCAATTCTGACTTCGTCTTCCATAAATAGAACCTCCTTAAGTGGCTCAAATCGCCTCTTGAACTAGTTCAGCGATGTCCTTAATCTCAATGACATTGCCCTTGTCTAAGGTCAACACACTATCTTCAAAGTTGAGCATGCAATAAGGGCAGGCGACGGCTAATATACTGGCTCCTACCCCAAGAGCCTGCTCTATCCTTATGTCAGAAAATCTTTCCCCCTTTTTGGTTTCCATCCAAATCCTTCCCCCTCCACCACCACAGCATAAGCTGTTCTCCCTGGAATCCAGCATTTCAACCAGTTCCAAGCCAGGAATACTCTGTAGAACTTGCCGCGGCTCATCATAAATATCGTTATGACGCCCCAGATAACAGGGGTCATGATAAGCAACCTTCTTATTCAATTCTTTGCTGAGCTTTAACCTTCCCTCTTTAATAAGCCCAGCTAAATATTGAGAATAGTGAATTACCTCAAAATTGCTGCCAAACTCAGGGTATTCGTTTTTGAAGGTGCTATAGCAATGGGGAGAAGTGGTAACGACCTGGCTAACCCCAGCTTCTTGAAAAACACTGATATTACTTTGGGCTAGAGTTTGAAATAGGGTCTCACTACCTGCCTTGCGAACACTCTCACCGCAGCATTTTTCCGCAGCCCCCAGGATGCCAAAATCCACACCGGCTTCTTTCAGGATTTTGGCTGTAGCCCGGGCAACCCTCTTAACTTTCGGGTCATATGCTGGAATACAGCACGGAAAGTATAGCACCTCGGTACCTTTAGTATAGGTCTTCACGCCAAGTCCTTCTGCCCAATCTGCCCGTTTTTCCGGTGGCTCCCCTAACGGATTACCTACGCCGGAAATGTTTTTAACTGCAATCCGGAGTGAGTCCGGGGCCTTGGCTACACCTACTTCGGTGATAACTCTACGCATAGCCCTCATAACATCTATTATTTCCACACCACGGGGACACCGCTGGACACAAGCTTTACAGGTAGCACACAGCCACATCTCTTCAGCTTCAAGGTCGACTAAGCCCAATTGTGCCTGATGCATTATTCGGCGAACGATGAAACTTCTTACCAGGTTCCACGGACAGGTAGCGCTGCAAACGCCACATTGATAACATAATTTGAGGGCTTCGCCACCTTCCTCTTTTATAATATCCGCTGCTTCTTTAAATGGTGCTACTGCCTGCATTACAGACCTCCCCATCTTTCATATTTGGTCGCCTGCGCCGCAATATACCACGTGCCAAATCTGTGGTCAAGTGCCTAAGGTCTCTTTTACCCTTCAGCCAAAAGGAGCTAACCTCCTCTCCCTGAGGAATTTACCCATTGCTTGACTTTTTTTTCAGTATAGGCTAAATTATAATGCTTGGTAACCAACGGTAACAAGATTTAGCTAAATCTGAGGCTTCTTTTAAGGAGTCCCAGTTTCGATTGTGCCAGAAAGGGTGCGATGAAGGTTGCTGTTAGTGGTAAGGGAGGAGTAGGCAAAACATTATTAGCGTCCCTCCTTTCCAAGATATTCGCTGAGTCTGGTTATTCTGTCCTAGCCATAGATGCTGACCCTGATGCCAACCTGGCAGCTACCCTTGGCTTTCCCCATGCTGAGAAGATAATCCCTATATCTGAGATGAAAAGCCTTATTGAAGAAAGAACAGGGGCACGACCTGGTCAAGCGGCGACCTACTTCAGGCTAAATCCTAAAGTAGATGACTTGCCGGAAAAGTATTCCCAGGAATACAAGGGAATCAGATTAATGGTGATGGGGCGAATTAAGAAGGGGGGTGGTGGTTGTTATTGCCCGGAAAATGCTTTGTTACAAGCCTTGGTTAGCCACCTGCTCCTGGCAAGGAATGAAGTGGTCATTTTGGATATGGAGGCTGGAATAGAACATCTAGGACGGGCAACAGCCAAGGCAGTAGATAAGCTGATTGTAGTCGTAGAGCCAAGCAGACGAGCCGTGGAAACCGCCTATAGAATCGCTAAACTGGCACAAGATATAGGTTTACAAAATATCGCCGTGGTAGGAAACAAGCTCCGAAGCCAATCAGAGAGGGAATTCCTGATTTCTAGCCTGCCCGGCTTTGAATTTCTCGGCTTTATCCCCTATGACCAGGCAATAGTAGACGCTGACCTGGGCAATCTTCCCCTTGTTGACGCTAGCCAGCAGATTATCACCGAGGTGAGAAATATCCATCAGGCATTATTATCTACTATTGGGCACCAGGCATAATAAACTCGAAAGGAGGCATAAATCGCGAAATAAATAGAGGGGAAGTTAGTTGCCCTTTTTGAAAAATTTGGTATCATTAGCGCAAAGAGAGCCGGAAACGGCTTCATTAAAAGTTTAAGGGGTCACTAAATACTAAACACAAATTAAGGAGGTTTCTATGGCTTACGATGCGGTAAAAATGAAGGATTGGCAGATTGCAGAGGCATCTGAGAAAAATATGCCAAGGCCGGAGGAGTGGCGGGAGAAGCTGGGCTTGCAAAAGGATGAGATGCTTCCCTACGGGAGAATTGCCAAGCTCGATTTAATGAAGATTATTGAACGCCTCAAGGACAAGCCTGATGGTAAGTATATTGAGGTGACTGCCATAACCCCTACACCGCTGGGTGAGGGAAAAAGTACTACTACCTGTGGCCTGATTGAAGGTATGGGCAAGCGGGGTCTGAATGTGGGCGGCTGTATCCGCCAGCCCTCAGGCGGTCCCACCATGAATATCAAGGGAACCGCTGCCGGCGGGGGTAATGCTCTAGCTATTCCCATGACCGAGTTCTCTATGGGACTTACCGGCGACATCAACGACATCATGAATGCCCACAACCTGGCCATGGTCGCCCTTACTGCCAGGATGCAGCACGAGCGCAACTACAATGACGAACAACTAGCCAGACTCACCAAGATGCGCCGCCTGGATGTTGACCCCACCCGGGTAGAGATGGGCTGGATTTTGGACTTTTGTGCCCAGAGCCTGCGCAATATTATTATCGGTATTGGCGGACGTATGGACGGCTTCACCATGCAGTCCAAATTCGGCATCGCCGTCGGCTCCGAGCTAATGGCTATGTTGTCCATCGTAAAAGACCTGGCTGACCTGCGGGAAAGAATGGACAAAATTACCGTTGCCTACGATAAGGCGGGCAATCCAGTTACCACCGGTGACCTGGAGGTAGGCGGTGCCATGACTGCCTGGATGCGTAACACCATCAACCCAACCCTGATGTGCACCGTGGAGTATCAGCCGGTATTAATACACGCCGGACCATTCGCCAATATTGCCGTCGGTCAGTCCTCCATCATCGGCGACCGCATTGCATTGAAGATGTTTGATTACCATGTTACCGAGAGCGGTTTCGGTGCCGATATCGGCTTTGAGAAATTTTGGAACGTCAAGTGCCGCTACAGTGGCCTCAAGCCACATGTATCAGTGCTCACCACCACTATCCGAGCCCTGAAGATGCACGGCGGCGGACCCAAGGTAGTCGCCGGTCTGCCCCTCCCCGAGTCCTACACCAAAGAGGACTTGGGTCTGGTGGAGAAGGGACTGCCCAACATGCAACACCTCATCGGCGTTATCCGGCAGTCCGGCATCAACCCGGTGGTGTGCATCAATGCCTTCCACACCGATACCAAGGCTGAGATTGCCATGGTCAGGAAAGCCGCCGAGGCCGCCGGGGCACGCTGCGCTATGTCTAGCCATTGGGCTGACGGTGGCGACGGCGCCCTGGAACTGGCCGATGTAGTCAAGGAAGCCTGCGAAGAAACAAACGAGTTCAAGTACCTGTATCCCATGGAAATGAAATTGCGCGAGCGCGTGGAAAAGATAGCCAAGGTAGTCTACGGGGCTGATGGCGTATCCTGGACGCCCGATGCCGAGGCTAAAGCTAAGAAGTTTGAGTCCGACTCCAAATATGACGAGTATGCTACCATGATGGTAAAGACACATCTAAGCCTTACTCATGACCCGACTCTCAAGGGCGTCCCCAAGGGCTGGACACTACCCATCCGGGATATATTGCTTTATTCCGGGGCAAAATTTCTCTGCCCCTGCGCCGGCACCATCAGCTTGATGCCGGGAACCTCATCTGACCCTGCTTTTAGAAGGGTAGATGTTGATGTGAAAACGGGAAAGGTCACCGGGCTTTTTTAGCCATTACTCGGTGATGTTTGGTAACATAAGGGGTTAGATGTCAAAAGGTTTGCCAAATAAAAAAAGAAGGGTTCACTTTGACCCCGATAATGTTGATATTGTCGTCGAACAAGGTGACAACCTTCTACAGACGGCTATTGCTGCTGGTGTCCACATCAATGCCTCCTGCGGGGGTAATGGTGTTTGTGGCACCTGCAAGGTCTTGCTCAAGAAGGGGGGGGTTGACAGCAGCCGGACCGAGAAGCTTTCCGAAGAGGAGTATAATGAGGGTCTCAGACAAGCCTGTCAAAGCAGCATAATCACTGATTTAGTAGTCTACATTCCAGTAGAATCAAGGCTAGAGACGGCTATCCTCGACCGGGAGCGAAAGGAACTGGCGGCTGGTGCAGAACAAGTAGAGGCTTTAGCTACTGGCTGGAGATTTGCTCCCCCCTTAAGCAAACTTTTTATCGAGCTGCCACTGCCAACCTTAGACGATAATGTCAGTGACCTCTCCCGGCTGCTAAGAGGCTTAAGGCGACAGTATAACCTTAATAACATCTCGGTAGACTTTAGCGTGGTAAAGAAGCTGGCTAAGGTTTTGCGAGATGGTCATTGGAAGGTCACGGTTACTACCCTCCTCGATGGAAGTGAAACCCGATGGGATAGTAAGCGAAGACCAACAATAATAAATATTGAGCCAGGAGATACTAGAGGCAAGCATTACTCTCTCGTCTTTGATATCGGAACTACTGCTGTCCGCGGGCAGCTACTCGATTTAAACCGGGGTAAAGTCCTAGCCCAAAGCATTGAGTATAACGGACAGATTAGCTACGGTGAAGACATTATTACTCGTATCGCCTACTGCCAGAAACCAGGTGGTCTTAAAAAGCTACAGCAGGTGGTTGTCGCCACCATTAACGGGATTATTAAGCAGCTACTAGCCCAGGCTGGAGTCGAGGTGAGGCATATTGGTCATATAGTTGCTGCCGGCAACACGACAATGCTCCAGCTCCTTCTCAGTCTTAAGCCTAAATATATAAGGTTAGCCCCTTATACCCCGGTAGCCAACTTTATCCCCCAGGTAAGGGCAGATTCTTTAGGCATCGAGGTAGGAGAACATGTCTACCTCCACGCCCTGCCCTCGGTGGCAAGCTATGTCGGTGCCGATATTGTTTCCGGGATTCTGGGGGCGGGGGTGTATCAGAGAAAGAAATTAACACTCTATATGGATATAGGGACAAACGGCGAGATAGTGATTGGAAACTCAGATTGGATGGTAACCGCCTCTTGTTCGGCTGGCCCCGCCTTTGCCGGTGGCGAGATAAAGCACGGCATGATAGCCACCGACGGGGCTATTGAAGGCTTCGACATCAATCCATCAAATTTTGAGCCAGTGGTCGGCACCATTGGCGAGGTAAAACCAAAGGGAATCTGTGGCTCAGGCCTGATAAGTATTGTTGCCGGACTACTTGAAGCCGGGGTCATCGGTCCGGATGGCAAATTTAACACTGCCCTCCACACAGGAAGAGTTAGACAGGGTAGTGATGGCTATGAGTATGTCCTATGTTGGTCACCCGAAACTCAAATCGGTAAAGATATTGTTATCACCGAGGTGGATATTGGTAATCTCATTCGAGCCAAGGCAGCCATGTATGCTGGATACCAGACATTAATCAAAAGCGTGGCGCTCACCGGCTCCAGTTTAGAACAGGTAATTATCGCCGGTGCCTTCGGTAATAACATCGATATTGCCAAGGCTATCACCATTGGTCTCTTTCCTGACCTCCCCCTGGATAGGTTTATCTTCATTGGTAATGGCTCTCTCTTGGGGGCAAGGTTAACCTCTTTCTCTACCGACATGCTCAATGATGAGAAAAAGGTTACCAGGATGATGACCAATTTTGAATTGAGTGAAAATGCCACTTTTATGAATAATTATATAGCAGCTCTATTCTTACCACACACCAATACTAGTGAGTTCCCATCAGTAAAGAAGAAGCTAGTTAAGCTGCCGGGAAGTTAAATTAAAGCCGAGGGTAAGCATTTGAGTTTTTCTATTGCTGTTGCTGGAAAGGGTGGTAGCGGAAAGACTTCAATAGCAAGTCTCATTGTTCGCTACCTGAAAAAGAATGGGGCAGGACCGGTTCTGGCGGTTGATGCTGACCCTAATGCCAACCTGGGGGAGAGTCTGGGGCTTGGCATAAAAAAGACAATCGGCTCAATAATCGGCCTGTTTCATGATGAGAAAATAAATATCCCTCCCGGGATGACCAAGGAGGCTTATCTGGAGTATAAATTTAACGAGGCTATAGTTGAAAGTAAGGGGCTTGACCTGGTATCAATGGGCAGGGGTGAGGGTCCAGATTGCTATTGCTATCCCAATCTTATCCTGAGAAAATTTGTAGACACCCTGGCTGGAAACTACGCCTATATCGTTATGGATAACGAGGCGGGGATGGAGCACCTATCACGAAGAACTACTCAGAATATTGATGAGCTGCTGATAATCTCCGACCATTCGGTAAAGGGTGTCCGAGCTGTTGCCCGGATAAGGGACTTGGTCTCTGAGCTTAAACTGATGGTAAAAAGGCAATCAGTGATAATTAATTTTGTCCCTAACCAGCTAGACCCTCTCATCAGTGAGGAACTAGCCAGGCTGGGAATCGACCCCATAGCTACCATACCTTTAGATGAGGAAGTGTATGACTATGACCTCAAGCTGAAGCCGTTGCTTGACCTCCCCGATACCTCCAAGGCAGTAACGGCAGTTAACGAATTGATGGCTAAAATTTTATAAAGGGGGTAAAAAATGACAGCACAGATTATTAGTGGCACCGAGATTGCCAAACAGATTCGTCAGGAGCTAAAACAGGAAATCGCCGAACTTAAGGAGAAGCATAATCTCGTACCAGGATTAGTCACCGTGTTGGTGGGTGAGGACCCAGCCTCCCAGGTTTATGTTAGGGCAAAGGTAAAGACATGTGACGCCTTGGGCATCTATTCGGAAAGGTATGACCTGCCGGCTGACACCAGTGAGCAAGACCTGCTCGCCCTTATCGACAAGTTAAATAAAGACCCCAAGATTCACGGGATTCTAGTCCAGCTACCCCTGCCCAAGCATATCAATGAGACTAGGGTTCTTTTTGCCATTGACCCCAAAAAGGATGTCGATGGCTTTCACCCGGTGAATGTGGGCAAATTGATGATTGGAGAGCCAGATTATTTACCCTGCACTCCTTATGGAATCTATCAACTTCTGGTCAAGTCTGGGATTGATATTAAGGGGGCAGAGGTGGTGATGGTAGGGGCAAGTAACATTGTGGGCAGGCCTACCGCCATGCTCCTCTCTCAGGAGAAAGAGGGATTTGGTGGTACCGTGACCCTGTGTCACGTTTTGACCCGGGATATCTCTATACATACCAGGAGAGCTGATATTCTGATTGTAGCCGTAGGCAAACCAAAGCTTATCACGGCTGATATGGTTAAGGAGGGGGTGGTGGTCATTGATGTCGGCGTAAACCGAATAGGCACAACCGAATCAGGTAAAGCTATTTTGGTGGGGGATGTTGATTTTGATGCGGTTAAGGAAAAGGCTAAGGCAATTACGCCGGTACCCGGTGGGGTTGGACCTATGACCATAATCATGCTTATGCTAAATACAGTAAGAGCAGCAAAATTAGCCGCCGGCCTAGCCTAGGAAGGGAGAAAATAATGGAATATAAGGTTGAGAAAAAGAGTGCCCCGGGCAGGAAAGAGGTAGAGGTGCTAGGGGCAACCTTTGAGGAGGGTAAACCCGAGGGGGAGGATGCCGGGAAATGGCGACAGAAGCTGGGCACTAGACAGGAAAAACTCAAATATCTGCAAACCGGTGAGAGATACTGGTATGAAAAAGAATGGTTTGGCAGTGAAAAGAGGAAAAACCCGGCTTAGGTAAGGAAGGCTAAGAATGGCATTTGAGATTCCTAAAACATCATATAGCGGCAAAATTAGGGAGATAAGACTGGGCAAAGGGGATAAGAGTATAACGGTTGGCGGGGAGACCGCCTACCCCTTCTACCTCTTTGAAGGCGGCATACCGAACCTGCCCAAAATAGCCATGGAGGTTTATGACTCACCACCTGAGGAGTGGACTGAAGCTGCTTTAGAACCTTTTGCCGGCGTAACCGATGACCCTGTTGCCTGGGCGAAGAAGTGCATCGACGACTATGGGGCGGAAATGATTTGTTTACAACTGATGAGCACCGACCCTAATGGGCTTGACCGGGAGGCTGATGAAGCCGCTGAGGTTGTCAAGAGGGTGGCTGATGCCATTGATATCCCCTTAATCGTCTGGGGTTGTAGTAATGAGGAGAAAGATAGTGAGGTTCTGAGAAGGGTGTGCGAGGTTTGTGAAGGGAAGAACCTGATTATCGGACCGGTTGCCGAAGGAAACCATAAAAGGATTGGCGCCTCAGCCATTGGTTATCGCCATACATTGATTTCATCAACGCCTACAGATATTAACCTGGCTAAGCAGCTTAATATTCTGCTGGGCAATCTTGGCGTCCCCGATGATTTGCTTATAATGGACACCACCATTAGCAGCATTGGCTATGGTATCGAGTATTGTTACTCAGTAATGGAGAGGACCAGGATGGCAGCCCTAACCCAGCAGGATGAAAAGCTCCAGTTCCCTGTCATTTGCAACATAGGTAAAGAGGTGTGGAAGATTAAAGAGGTGCACATTCCAACTGAGGAAGACCCCAAGCTGGGCGATGCTAAAAAGAGGGGTATCTTGATGGAAGCTATATCAGCTATGGTTTTGCTTCTGGCAGGGGCTGATGTGCTAATTATGAGGCACCCAGAGGCAATAAAATTGGTTCAGGGGATGATAGCTGAACTGACAGCAAAATAATTTTGGAGCGTGATGCAAGATGGCGGAAGCAGAAACCAAGAGCATCGATAACGCTAGTATTAGGATGATAGAAAAAGCGGCTAAGGACGGGGTTAATACCGCTTTCGATAGAGCTGCAGCGATGAAGCCTTGCCCCATAGGGATGGTTGGCAGTTGCTGCAAGCACTGCGGGATGGGACCATGTCGGGTGCCTCTGCCCAAAGGGAGAACAGAAACCCCTGAGGAAAAGAAGAAGAGAAGGGGCATCTGTGGAGCAACTAGTGAGACCATTGCTGCTCGCAATTTCATCCGGATGATAGCTGGTGGGGCGGCGGCTCACTCCGACCATGGTCGGGGAGTAGCTGAGCTCTTTCTGGCGGCAGCCAGAGGGGAGGCACCGGGTTATGAAATTAAAGATGAACAGAAACTGCTGCAATTGGCTCTGGATTGGGGGGTAGAGATTGGAGACCGCAGTAACCAGGAAATAGCTATCGATGTTGGTGAGATAGCCCTGGCTGAGTTCGGCAAACAGGAGGGTGAACTCCTGTTCCTGAGGAGGGCACCACTGAAGCGACAGGAGCTGTGGCGAAGCCTGGGGGTTGCCCCCAGGGGCATAGATAGAGAAGTTGTGGAGATAATGCACCGAACCCATATCGGGGTTGACCAGGACTATCAAAGCCTGCTTAAACAAGGGGTGAGAACTGCCCTAGCTGATGGCTGGGGCGGTAGTATGATTGCTACTGAACTCCAGGATATACTCTTCGGCACCCCGGCACCCATTCTGGGCAGGGTAAATCTAGGGGTGCTTAGCCGGGACGAGGTAAATATTATCATCCACGGTCACGACCCCTTGCTTTCCGAGATGATTGTGGTCGCCGCTCAAGACCCCCAGATGATAGAGCTGGCCAAATCTAAAGGGGCTAACGGGATAAACTTGGCTGGCATGTGTTGCACCGCCAACGAGATATTGATGCGCCACGGGATACCTCTAGCCGGGAATTTCTTGCAACAAGAGCTAGCTCTGGTTACCGGGGCAGTAGAGGCTATGGTGGTGGATATTCAATGTATTATGCAGTCCCTGCCTGATATTGCCCAGTGCTACCACACTAAGATTATCACCACCTCGCCTAAGGCTAAGATTCCTGGTGCCATCCATATTGAGTTTGATGAGCACAACGCTATGGAGTCGGCTAAGGCTATAGTCAAAACCGCTATTGAGAATTTCCCCAATAGAGGGAATAATATTGATATCCCTGAGGAGCGAAGCGACCTGGTTGCCGGATTCAGCCACGAAACCATTAACTATTTATTAGGCGGTATCTATCGAGCTTCCTACCGACCGCTAAATGACAATATCATCAATGGCAGGATTAGGGGGGTAGCCGGCGTTGTCGGCTGTAACAACCCCCGGGTTAAGCACGATGATGCTCACATCGCTATGGTTAAGGAGCTCATCAAGAACGATGTATTAGTCCTTCAAACCGGGTGTAGTGCCATGGCGTGTGCCAAAGCTGGACTTATGACCCCGGAGGCAGCGGCAAAGTATGCTGGTGAGGGACTGGCTTCGGTATGCGAAGCCGTTGGTATCCCCCCGGTATTGCACCTGGGTTCCTGTGTTGATAACAGCCGAATCCTGATGGCAGCTACAGCTATGGTAAAAGACGGCGGCTTAGGTGATGACATTAGTGACCTGCCGGTAGTCGGGGCTGCCCCGGAATGGATGAGTGAGAAGGCAATTTCCATCGGTCAATACTTTGTTGCTTCCGGGGTATTTACCGTATTTGGCGTTACCTGGCCTACCCTGGGCAGTGACGAGGTGACCAAATTCCTGTTTGAGGATTTTGAAGCTATGTATGGTGGAATGTGGGCGTTTGAACCCGACCCGCTTAAGGCAGCTCACCTTATGATTGAGCGTATCGACAAGGCGCGCAAAGCCTTAGGCATTGACAAGGCCAGAGAAAGGGTTCTCTATGATATGGCGATGAGACGAGAATTGGAAGCAGTCTAATCACCGAGGCAGTAAAAAGATAATGGGTTTTTTGAAATATGTCTAAGATAATTGCCTCAGCGGCGATTAGAGGCGCCTACAAAATTATAGACCGGGCTGACAAGAAGTGGCAGCAGGCAATGGCCAGATGGGGACCAAACAAACCAGTAGGTTTCCCTAATACTGCTTATTACCTGCCAGTAATCTATGGGATTTTAGGAATTGCGGTGGAAAAGCTGGGTGATATGGAGCAGGTACTAAAGCGGTGTAAATCCCTGCTACCACCACCGGTGAGAGAGACCTGTCCTTTGCCCTATCTGGCACCTGCCCTTGATGCCGGGATGGCAACCTTCTTTGCCGAGGAAATCATCGAAGCCATAAGGTATCTGGAGAAGCCTAACTTTTACACCAAGCAGGAAGACCCTAATAACAAGACTATCTGGCTGGGTGCCGCTGATGATGTCATCCTGAGAAAGAGGGGGATTGAATTTGTTGATGGCACCGCCCCCGGCTTTGCTGCCGTCCTCGGCGCAGCGCCGACCAATGACATAGCAGTCAAAATCGCCAATGAGCTGCAGCAGAAGAACCTTTACGTCTTTATGTGTGGTGCCCATAACGGCAAAAGGTTCTCGGAGCAGCTTGTAGAATCAGGGGTACAGATTGGATGGCCAGTCCGTTTGGTCTCCTTTGGTCCTGATATTACCGCCGCTGTATTTGCCGCTGGCTTTGCCACCAGAGCCGCCCTTTCCTTCGGTGGCATTGAGCCTGGCGATTTCAGAAAAATCCTTATCTATAATAAAGACCGTATCTTTGCCTTTGCCCTGCCCCTGGGCTATGTTACCGATGAGTGGTATGCCAACGCCCTGGGTTGTGTCAACTATGGCTTCCCTACTATTGCTGATACCCCGATACCTGAGATTTTGCCCACCGGGGTTTGCACCTATGAGCATGTTGTCTCCAATATTCCCCACGATAAAATAGTGGCTAAAGCCATAGAGGTAAGAGGGCTGAAGGTTACCGTGGCTGAGGTACCGGTTCCAGTAGCCTACGGTCCTGCTTTTGAGGGGGAGAGGGTTCGGGGAGAGGATATCTATCTGGAGTGTGGTGGTGGCAGAACCCATATGGTGGAATGGGTTACCACTAAGCGTATGGACGAGGTAGAGGACGGAAGGATTGAAGTAATTGGTCGTGAGCTAACTGATGTTCCTGCTGGTTCCAGATTACCACTAGCCATAGCCGTTGAGGTTGCCGGCAGAAAGATGCAGGAGGACTATGAACCTATCCTAGAGCGACAAATTCACCACTTTATAAACTACGCTCAAGGGTTAATGCATATCGGGCAGAGAGACATCGCCTGGTTACGAATTAGCCTATCCGCTGTGAAGAAGGGCTTCAGGCTATATCATATTGGCGCTCTGCTTCATGCCAAAATGCACCAAGATTTTGGTCGGATATTTGATAAGATGCAGGTGAAAATCTATACTGAGGAAGACAAGGTAAAGGAGATAGTGAGCAGGGCAAAATCAGTATACGGGACTCGAGATGCCAGAATTGAAGGCATGACTGACGAAGGTGTCGAGACCTATTACTCATGCACCCTGTGCCAGTCCTTTGCCCCCAGCCATGTTTGCATGATTAGCCCGGAAAGGACCGGCCTTTGTGGTTCCTATAACTGGATGGACTGTAAAGCCGCTTATGAGATTAACCCTACCGGACCTAATCAACCGGTGGAAAAGGGAGAATGCCTCGATACCAGGTATGGGCAGTGGAAAGGGGTAAATGAGTTTGTGTTTAAGGCTTCCCGGCAGAAGATAGACCATTATAACTTCTACAGCATAATAAATGACCCCATGACCACCTGCGGCTGCTGTGAGTGCATTGCCGCTGTCCTTCCCTTGTGTAATGGGGTAATGACGGTAAATCGGGAATATATGGGGATGACCCCGTGCGGGATGAGGTTCACTACCCTGGCCGGGACTATTGGCGGTGGCTTGAGCACCCCAGGATTCGTTGGTCACGGCAAATACAACATCTGCCAGAGAAAATTCTTGGTCGGTGACGGTGGCATAAAAAGGATAGTCTGGATGCCCAAGATGCTAAAAGAGGAGATTGCTGACCGGCTCAAAGCTAGGGCTGAGGAGGTTGGCGTCCCCAACCTGCCTGAGATGATTGCCGATGAGACGGTAGGCACCACTGAGGAGGAGATTCTTCCCTTCCTCCAGGAGAAGGGGCATCCAGCCCTTACTATGGAACCAATAATGTAACACCGCTAAGTAATGTAGGGAAGAGAGTCCTATTATGCCACTTACCGGAATAGAGATATTCAAATCACTGCCCAAGACAAACTGTGGTGAATGCGGGGTGCCTACCTGCCTTGCCTTCGCTATGAAGCTAGCTACGGGTAAGGCGGAATTAAGTGCCTGCCCTTATATCTCCGAGGAGGCGAAAGCCAAACTGGAGGAGGCATCAGCACCCCCTATTAGACTGGTTACTATCGGCGTCGGTGACAGGGCGTTAAAGGTTGGCGGCGAGACGGTTATGTTTCGCCATGAGAAAAGGTTTGAAAACCCCCCTGGTTTCGCTATCCTTATCACTGATACTATGGAAGAATCCGAGGTTGACAGTAGGCTGGATAGGTGTAAGCAGCTCCAGTATGAAAGGGTAGGGCTCACCCTTCGTCCCGAGCTGGTAGCAATAAAGGATGATTCCGGGGATGCAGCCAAATTTGAAGCCCTGGTTAATAAAGTCAAGCAAAGTAACCAGTGCAGCCTTATCCTGATGAGCAGCAATCCTGATATCCTGGCTGCTGGCTTAAAAGCCTGCGCTGACCAGAAACCACTGCTCTACTTTGCCACCAAAGACAACCTGGACCGCTTGGCAGATTTGGCTAAGGCGAAGTCGTGTCCACTAGCCGTAAACGCCGCCACCCCGGTCGAACTTGCCAACC
>CAZQRE010000002.1:21456-28252 GCA_964595695.1 uncultured Dehalococcoidales bacterium | reverse complement strand
CAGTGAAGCGACCTTGACCCCGCGGATTAGGGTTTGGCGTAAACCAAGGCCTACGACATGGAAGTGTGGGCTCGGGGCTGCGGTGAGTGGCTGGAGTAAGCTCCACTTCTAACTGCACTGATTTTCAAGCCAGGCGAGCCAACATTCGCTACCGACCCTCCCCCGACGCCAAGCCCCAGTTTGTCCATACCCTCAACGGCTCAGGTCTAGCCCTGCCCAGAGTCATGATTGCCATAATGGAGAACTACCAGCAGGCTGATGGCAGTATCTTAGTCCCCGAAGCCCTCCAGCCCTATGTAGGGCAAAAGGTAATTAACTAGAGGCTCATTTACTATCTCTATCGATTTTGAAAAAACCACTTCTTTCGCAGTGGGGTATTTGACGCCTGTAACCCAAACTCTTTATACTAACATCTTAAAGGGGTAGAAATTAAAAGACTACCGAAAACACAATTTTTAACAGTCAATTAAAAATACTTAATTAAAGGAGAAATTATGACTTCTGATAGTTCAATACGGGTAGCGATCTTCGTAGATGGCAGCAACTTATACTTTGCGATTAGAGACGGACTGCATCGGCAGGACACCATTGATGTAGAAAAGCTGACTAAGAAATTAATCAGGGGACGCCAATTAGTGCGCATTTACTATTACCATGTCCCGAGGCTTGAAGGTGAGTCCGAAGCGGCAAGGCGGCACCAAGCATTCCTGGACCGTCTTAACTATGTGGACTACCTCCAACTCAGACTGGGCAGGCTTGTTCCCAGGCTCATCAAACTCCACTGCCAATCGTGCGGCAAAGATATTGAGCATACCACACGTATTCAAAAGGGAGTAGATACCAGGATTGTTGTGGATATGGTAGGTTTAGCCCTTCTTGATGCCTATGATGTCGCTATTCTAGTTTCAGGTGATGCTGACCTGGCTGAGGCAGTTAACTTTATTAAGGAACATACACGCAAGCATGTGGAAAATGCATGTATTATGTGGCGAGGATGGGCTAAAAATCTCAGAGAGGCAGCGGATGTGCGCATTCGCCTTACTGAAGAGTTTCTATCCGATTGCTGGGTACATGAGGAAGAGAAAGAAGTAAATGAATAACCCGCTCCTGGCAGCACAGCAGCGGGTTACTTAATAACTCTCTGTTGACAGAACAACAGAGAGTCGTTTAATTTGTATTTAATATTATAGCACTACTTGTCAAGACCCTTTAACCGCCAATTACAAATTTGTTTGCAGAAAGAGTTTGGCAACAAGCCAGGCTAAGACTGGTAGGAGGGGTGTCCGAGTGGCTTATGGTGACGGTCCTGAAAACCGTTTGGGGTTGTGTCATGTAGTGTTTTCCTGTGTCGCACAGCCCCATTTCGTATCTAAGATGGGGTACCATCAAGCATTCTCATAGCGTCTGGTAACACCCCGTCCCGCGCAGTTCGTTAGCAAATCCGTTAGCAAAAAGCGGTGTGATAATACGGGGGAACTTTGGGAAGGGATTTAGCTCTTAGGCAAGTGGAGGTTGGTTGCACAATTTGGCTGATTGTTGTGTCGTGAGCGTCGCGAATAAAACAATTATGTCTTCCATTTTCTAAGAATGTCTCCTCTGTTTGCCCACTGAGCACATGACTCCACGAACCGTTTTGCCAGCGTCCTCCAGCCTGGGGATGTCCATCATCAAGCCTCACCACCCAAGCTGTATTTTGTACCGTAGCCACGGGGAGTCACCATCCACCTCCCAGAGGTGAAAGTAGTCGAGTTTCCAATGATGATGGTCGTGGTCATACCGATATCAAAGTCCAGCATGTGTTCTAGGTCGGTTATGGTTACCCTCTGACCCTGGCGGTAGGCATTACTAGCGATGCCAACCGGGGTAGAGCGGCTACGGTATCGCAAGAGAATCTCCCTTGCCTCTGCCAGTTGGTGCTGTCGCTGCTTACTCCTCGGGTTGTAGATGACGATGACAAAATCTCCCTGCGCTGCCAATTCCAGCCGTTTGGCAATGTCTGTCCAAGGAGTAAGATAATCGCTGAGACTGATTGAGGCGAAGTCGCCCATCATGGGAGCACCAAGCAGGGCAGCAGCGGCGCAGAGAGATGGCACGCCAGGTATTACCTCTATTTCGAACTTGGTAGGACATCCCTGTTGCTGCACTATCTCACCCACGAGGCCAGCCATGCCATAGACGCCGGCGTCTCCACTGCAAACCACAGCCACTGTTTTGCCTTCCTCAGCCAAACTAACTGCTCTTTTCATCCTTTCCACCTCTCCCCCCATACCGCCAGTGATAACTTCCTTTTGAGATAGAAACTGCTCGATTAATTTCACATAGGTCTTATAGCCCACGACCACATTGCTCTGAGTAAGAGCTTCCCTTGCCTTGAAAGTCATCTGTTCCGGAGCACCGGGTCCAATCCCTATCAAGAAAAGCTTGCCGCTTTCCTGTTTTTCACTGCTGTTGAACGACACCCGGGCTACAGCGATGGTTACTTCACCCAGCTTTACCTTGGGCACCACTAAATCGGTACTCCTGCTGCTGAGCAGTGCTGCTGGCTCGCATACCGCCAGTGTCCCCACCCACTTGAGGGTTGTAGCCGATGGGGTGGAGGGGAACTTCACCTGGCACAGAGCTTCTCCGGTAAAAAATTCTATGGGCAGACCATGCTCTCGGGCAAATTCCAGGAGACCCTCCTCATCGTTCTTCAGGTCAAGGGTAGCAATGTTTCTTATACTTTTAAGGGAAAGTCCACACTCCTGGAAGACTTGGCTGACAGCCTCTCTAATCAGGGAAGAGCTAACCCCTCGATTACAGCCGATGCCGACCACTAGGCTCTGGGGATGATATATTACCGCTTTAGCCCGCAGTGTTCGATATTCCTGTCCCAAAAACCGGTCGGTAATGACCAGCGCTGCAGGACAAACGGACTTCTCCAGGTCTTCAAGGCTGGAAAATTTACGAATATTTTCAGGGAGGGTCCCCTGCCACCAATTCCTCTCACCAGTATCCTGATAGATTCCCACCTCATCACCGTTGACTACGGCGGCACTCACCTTAGAGACATTGGCATCATCCTCAAGTTCCCACCCAAACTCTCGTCCCAGAAGGTCGACGGCGATGGTTCTGCTTACCTCTGAGGCAGTGGTGATAACTGGCTGAGCGCCGGTAAGAGAGGCAATTTCGTTTGCCAGCCGGTTAGCACCCCCAATATGTCCCGAGAGAAGGCTTACCACAAATTTACCCCTCTCGTCCATCACTACCACCGCCGGGTCTTCATGCTTGCCTCTGAGTTCTGAAGCCACTAGGCGAACGGCAATGCCTGTAGCCATGATGAGTACCAGACTCTTATACTTACTAAAAATCCTTGCCACCACTTCCTTCACCGGTTCCTGAAAAGGATACTCCCCTCCTTTCTCCCCCGAAGCAAATTTAGCCGGGAGGTATAAATGGCTTCCGGGGAAGAGATGAGTTAGCCGTTGCCCAAGCTCAACACCGTTCTTCGTTATAGTAACAATGGCTATATTCTGGCTCATAGCTTCCTTTGGCGATATCCATGGCTAAAATCCCTGTTGTAAAGTCTGGAGCGGCAGCCTTTTCTCCCGGGGTCTAAAACATCACCCACTAATATCAGTGCCTGTCTCTTTATGCCCAGAGTTTGCACTCTCTTTACTATATCCTTCAAGGTAGAGCGTACTACAGTCTCATCATTCCAGCTCACTCTGTAGACTACAGCAACTGGGGTTTCACTTGGATAGCCACCATCAAGGAGTTCCTCCACCACCTTTTCCATAAGAGATACACTCAGGAAAATAGCCAGCGTAGCTTGGTGCGCTGCCAGATTTTTCAGGCTCTCTCTTTCCGGGACAGGAGTCCTACCCTCCATGCGAGTAATGATAACTGTTTGGGAAAGCTCAGGAATGGTAAGTTCAGCTTTCAGAGAAGCGGCAGCAGCAAACAGCGAGCTTACCCCAGGGATAATCTCATACTCAATGCCATGTTCCTCTAGTACAGCCATCTGCTCTCGAATAGCTCCATAAATGCTTGGGTCGCCGCTTTGAAGTCGAGCTACTGTCTTTCCCTGCTTTACAGCGCTCAAGATAATCTCCGTTATTTCATTTAATGTCAGGGAGGCGCTTTTGTGTATCTCAGCCGTCTCTCGGGCACAGGAACAAACCCCAGGATTTATCAAAGAATCGGCATAGATAATGACATCTGCCTGCTCGATAATCCTTCTCCCTTTGATGGTGAGTAGCTCGGGGTCTCCGGGACCAGCGCCAATAAAGTAAACCTGAACTGCCATTTTTACCTCCGCACAATCAGGAGGGAAAGATAATCTAAATTTTTCCCCTTCAATTTTCTGATATCCTTGACTATTTCCTCATCCTTGGTGGTGCATCTCCTAATATAGATGCACCTATCTACCAGTTTCATTTCCTCGAGAACATCCAGAATTCTATCGAAGACAGTATTCACCTTGAGCAGAACCACGGTATCAAAGCTTTCAAGTGTTTCCCTAAGGGCTTTGTCTTCGTAAGTAGCGGAGATAATGGCTACCCGTTCCCCACCACTAGAGAGGGGGAGCATAGCGCTTGCCGCAGCTGCATTGATGGAGGAAATGCCAGGAATTACCTCGATGACTACCTCCGGGTGCCGCTCCTGAAAGATGGGAAGGATGTAAGCAAATGTTCCGTAGAGAAGGGGGTCACCCTCGGTGACGAAGGCACAGTCTTCCCCTTGGGCAAGATGCTGCCAGATTTCCTCGGCGGCTCTTTCCCAATATGGCTCCAAGGCGCTCTTCTGCATTGGGAATACCAGGTCCACTACCTTTTGAGTCCGATTCCCCGGCAAGCCACTTATGATGGAGCGAGCGTAGCTTTCGTGTTCAGTGTCCTTTTGAGGGACAAAGATTACCGATACCTGAGAGAGGATACGCTGTGCCTTGAGAGTGATTAACTCGGGGTCTCCCGGTCCTACTCCCACCCCGTAGAGCCGCCCCATTGCCTTCATCCTACCCCTCCTGTTTGCCTCAAATAGCTTCTCCTTGCCCTTCACCCATCTCTCGCTTCCCCGTGACCACAAACACCGGATTTAGCGCCTCAAGACGGGTAAGGTTCGCTATGTCTTGGCTGCGAGCTATGTTGACGAGTGTGACCTCGGCAGTAAATCCCCTTGCCCTTAGCCCATCGACCGCAGTATTCAAGCTTTCCAGGGTAGCAGCATTAATCACAATACGCCCCCCAGTCTTGAGCTTGTGGCAAGCAATATCTAATATTCCTTCCATCCGTCCACCACTGCCCCCAATGAAGACCGCAGTGGGGTTGGGTAAATCGTCTAAGCCATCTGGAGCCAGGGTCTGAATTACCTCAACATTGGACACTCCAAACCTCTGGAGATTCTTTCTGATAATCGCTACATCCTCGGTGTTCTTTTCTATAGCAAAGATGCGACCATTTCTGGCGAGAAAAGAGGCTTCAATGGAGACGGCACCTGAGCCGGCACCAATGTCCCATACCACGCTATCGGCGACAAGACACATCTTTGCCAGGCTCACTGCCCTGACCTCCAGTTTGGTGATAAGGCCCCTTTTCGGTCTCCGGTAACAAAATTCCTCATCGGGTATCCCCAGCAATCGGTGGCGGAATTCGTCCTCTACCTTTTCCTGCTCAGCTCTGAGCAAAATCAAGATATTGAGAGGTGAAAACCTCATCTTGCTCAAGCCGTGGAGGTCAGTCTGAATGACCTTTTCACCCTCTCCACCCAGCTCCTGACAGACATAAGCCTGGTAGCCATCCACCCCATGTGCCAGTAGAACGCTGGCAACAGCAGCCGGGGTATGCTCCTCGTCAGTGAATATGCCGATTTTATGGCTTGAGCGCACCGTCTCGACAATGTCCTCAATGGGTCTGGAGTGAACACTGGCAAAAGTGGCATCGTCCCAGCTTTCCTTGATCTTAGCAAAAGCCAGTTGCATCGAACTCACATTGGGGATTATCTTAAAGATATCCTTACCTAATTTGCTGGTTAAATATTTAGCTACACCATAGAAATTGGGGTCACCGGAGGCAAGAATCACCATCTGTTTCTCTCCTAAGTTAGCCTTAATCACCTCAATTATTTCTGCCAGATTATCTTTGATGACAATCCTCTGCCCTTGTTCTGCAGGAAACATGTCGAGCAGCCTCTCGCCGCCGAAGATTAGTTCTGCCTGGTTGATAAGCTGGCACATTTCAGGCAGCAGGCTGGAAGCCCCACTCCTCCCAACCCCTATGATGTAAACCTTATCCCTTAACATTAGCTCTCCCCAGAACAGTGCCGTTATAATCAGCCATTACACACTCCATCTCAAGTGCCCTGCCGGTATGGTCTCGGCACCTTTGAGCTGCCAGGAGACAGAGCTTATCGCATATCTCGGTGATTTTGTCCGTGCCCAATATCCTCAAGAAATGATGAGCATTAACCGCTTTTCTCAGCGCTATAACCGTTGCCTCGGGTATGCCACAGCTTGCAGCCACACCAGCCAAGAAGTCCACATCCACTCTGGAATTGCTGACATGGGTATAGAGTTGTCCGGTGGCTATCTTGCTTAGCTTGCCTACCATACCCCAGATAGTTACTCTTGCCACCCCCTTTTTGGCACACTCATCAAGGGTGTAATCGACAAAGTCTGCCATCTGGATGAAGGACTCCTCAGGAAGCGTGAGTTCTCTCTGGGCGAACTTTTCGCTTCGCCTTCCTGTGGTCAATACTACCTCCCCACACCCGGTAGCCACGGCTATATCCAATGCCTGAGAGATGCAGACCTTATAAG
>CAZQRE010000002.1:18602-21446 GCA_964595695.1 uncultured Dehalococcoidales bacterium | reverse complement strand
AGCCTGAACAGAGTATGGTATGACCACGCCGCTAGTCCCCAGGATTGAGATGCCTCCCATTATGCCCAGGCGCTGGTTCAGGGTTCTTTTAGCCAATTCCTCACCCTGAGGGACTGAGATTGTTACCTGCATACCCTTGTTCTCAAGGTGGGCTCCTGCTGCCTCGGTAACGGACTGGACAATCATCTTACGCGGCACCGGGTTGATGGCAGCCATTCCCATTGGTATCTCCAAGCCAGGCTTGGTCACCAGCCCAACTCCCTTGCCGCCTTCGATGGTAACACCCCATTCTTTGCACCAGGACACTGCGGCGCAGATTTCCGCCCCATCGGTCACATCAGGGTCGTCCCCAGCATCTTTTATCACCGAGCAGGATGCCTCAAGGCTATTGAATACACAACGGCTCACGGCAAAATTCACCCTCTTCCCTGCAGGAAGAGTAATTTTGACTTCCTCAATCGCTTCCTGATTGAGCAGGGCGAGAGTAGCTGCCTTGGCTGCCGCTGCCGCACAGGCACCGGTGGTATAACCTGAGCGCAAGGGTTTGTCCTTTTTTCGTCTAGTCGTCATATACTAGCTCTCCTCGTCACCAACATCCAGCCGTTGAGAATCAGACAGCGGCAATTCGGTGTGGGTGCTTTCTTCAGCCGCGTGCCAGCTTTCCATCAATTTCAACAACTCTCGTCTTGCCTGTCCAATGGTCAGTGGGAGCTTTTGAAAATGTATTTCGTCTTCCTTTTTGAGAATCTCGATCAGATGACTCACTCGTGGTAGTCTTAGCTCGGCTTCTCTGATCATGACAGTGTTCGCAAATATTCTCTCTGGCGTTTCTTCCCCAATTATCTTACCGTGACCCATAATGGCTACCCGGTCACAGAATAAAGGCACCAGCTCGACATCATGGGTAGCCATTACGATAGTGATTACTCTCTCCCGGTTCAGTTTCCTGAGTAAACGCATAATTGAACTGACACCCCGAGGGTCAAGTCCACTTGTAGGCTCATCTAATAAGATTATTTTTGGGTTCATGGCTAAGACCCCAGCAATAGCGGTCCGCCTTTTTTCACCAAAACTCAAAGTATGAATGGCTTTATCGAGCAGCTTTGATATACCCACCATTTTCAAAGCCTCAGTTACTCTGGTGGCAACCTCATCTGGCTTTAATCCCAGATTTACGGCACCAAAGGCAACATCCTGTTCTACGGTAGAGGCAAAAAGTTGGTCGTTAGGGTCCTGAAAGACCATCCCCACCCGCTGAAAAATTTCCTCATCTTTGAAAAATCGTGACTCCTTTCCATCTAAGAAGACCTTGCCCGATGACGGTTTCAATAACCCAATAAGGTGCTTTAACAAGGTAGTCTTCCCACATCCATTGGCACCCATTAAGGCTAAGAATTCGCCGTCTCTTACTTCTAGGTTGACCTCATGTAGAGCTTGGGTACCATCAGCATAACTAAAGGATAAAGCTTCGGTTTTTATCATATTGTCAAGCGTCCCACCAGGTAGAAAACTACCAGAATCGCAGTTAAACCAAGGGTAGCCAGGTAATCTTTTCTACCAAATTTTGGTTGATAGTTAATTGCCATAGTGCCGGTATAACCTCGAACTATCATTGCCTCAAAGACTCTCTCTGCCCTGTCATATGCTCGTAATATAAGACTGCCACCCAGTATACCCAGAGACTGCATGCTCTGACGCCAGTTACGGTAGCCTAAGCGTACCTTCTGAGCGTTTCTTATAGCTACTACCTCTTCAATAAGAACAAAGACATAGCGGTAAACAAGCAGTGTCAGTTCAATAAAGGTTTTTGGCACCCTAAACCAGCTGGCTGCCAGAAGTAGCTTGTTTGCTGGTGTAGACATACTTAAGAACAGGATCAGCGATACTCCAGCAATTACGCGACCCATAATCAGAAAGCCATGAGCTAGCCCCTCTACATAACCCACTAGGTGGAATCCCCAAAGGGAAATGGTAAACCAAGGGGTAGCGCCATAGAAGAATATCTGGGTAATCAGCACTACGGCAGCCATAACTAGAGGCATGGTTAGCCTTAGCAGGAGGAGTCCTGGCGGTATTTTGATAGCCAGTAAGATAATCAAGCAAAAAATGGTGATGCCTATCGAAGTATAAATGGTCGGTGACAGAAGGTTAATCAGTAAGGCAATGGCGATAAAGGCTATCTTGGTGCGTGCCTCTATTCCAGTTACGAGGTTCTGTTTTTGGGCAAAGACATCTAAGAAAATCTCATCTTTATGAGACATGTGCTGCCCTTTTCCTTTCAGCTTTTTTCTGTAACGAGCCTTCTCCAGTAGTAACCGGCGATAAATCCACCCACAGCTCCACCCAGTGCGAAAACAAAGAGCAGCAGGTCGCCTTGGTCAGTATTAATGAAAGGCTCCCTGGCTTCCCTGCCGGCATCAGCGGCATACTGCTCTATCACGGTAACGTCGACCCCACCCCAGGGTCCCTCCTCCCCCTCAGGCACTTCCTTGGCAAGGACTATCCATCCCACCACCGCCAGACAGGTAATAACAACCACAATACCAATCGCCACCATTCTACCTAAACTTTTCATTGGCTACCTCCCTTTTCTGCGCTAGGCATCGGCTTGAAAGCTCTTGGGATTATCCAGGACAACAGCTCAGGTCGGCGCTGGTAGACAACTACTACCACGGCGGCAGTGAATATCCCCTCCAGGATGCCCAGGGGTAACTGGGTGGGGGCAAAAGCCACCGAAATTGCCCCGAACATGCCCCACAGTGAGCCAGTGCCGTGCAAAGCCAAGGCTAAAGTAAAAGCAGTGGTAAGGTAGGTTGCCCAATCACCAAGGAGCCCGGCGGCAAA
>CAZQRE010000002.1:0-18502 GCA_964595695.1 uncultured Dehalococcoidales bacterium | reverse complement strand
ACCGGAAAAACCGAGATAAGGAAGATGGCGGCACCGGCTAGGCCGAGAAGTGGGATTAGCCCCTTTACCTTCTTGGTTCTCCTCCTGATAAGGCGAATGCCCAGGGCGACAAATATAAAAGCTATCACATACCATACTGCAGCCCACTTTGCTGGTAGAATCCCCTCAGCGATGTGCATGGCATATACTGGAGTTGGGTATAAGAAAAGCAATCCCAGAGCAAATACCAGCGGTAATATAAGATGACTTTTGAGCCGGTGGGTTCTTTTGTTTATCATTCCTGTAATACACTTCTTTCTTTGGTATTAATTATTTTGCCCATCCATGCTCACCTTATACTGCCGAGTTTCGAAAATGCTTGTCTGACGGCTGCTATTGTAGCCTCTATTTCCTCATCACCATGAGCTAGAGAAAGGAACTGTGCCTCAAACTGAGAGGGAGGAAGATATATGCCCTTCCTCAACATCTCGTTGAAGTAGGCAGCATAAAGTTTGAGGTCGGAGGAGCAGGCTGTATCGTAGTCCATCACCTCTTGAGCAGTGAAGAAGATGGTGAACATCAAGCCAGCTCGGGATAAGAATATAGGGATTCCCGCTTCTCCGGCTGCCTCTCTTATCCCTTGGGCTAGACGAGTAGCCCTCTCCTCAAGTCTTTGGTATACTCCTGGTTCTCTGAGAAGCTTAAGGGTCTCGATGCCAGCTGCCATTGCTATGGGGTTACCGGAAAGAGTCCCCGCCTGATAGACTGGACCTATGGGGGCAACCATCTCCATGATTTCCCTCCTCCCGGCGTAGGCGCCGGTGGGGAGCCCCCCGCCTATGACCTTACCCAAGCAAACGAGGTCAGGAGTAACACCATATACTGCTTGAGCGCTGCCATAGTGGAGACGAAAGCCAGTAATGACCTCGTCAAAGATAAGCAGAGCCCCAGAGTCTCGGGTGAGCTGACGCAGCCCCTGGAGGAAACCTGACTTCGGAGGTACCACTCCCATATTGGCAGCTACCGGCTCGACGATAACAGCAGCAACTTCTCTGGGGTGAGCCTCAAAAAGACGCTCTACGGCTGGAAGGTTATTGTATGGTGCTACCAGCGTCTCCTGGGCGTAGGAGGCAGGAACCCCCTGGCTATCGGGTATACCCAGGGTAGCGGCTCCTGACCCTGCCTTGACCAAAAGTCCGTCGGAGTGTCCGTGATAGCAACCAGCGAACTTGATAACTTTATCGCGATGGGTGAACGCCCGAGCAAGTCGAATGGCAGACATTGCCGCCTCGGTGCCGGAGTTGACAAAGCGTATCATCTCTATCGAGGGTATGGCATTACATATCATCTCGGCCAGGATATTCTCCAACCTCGTCGGTGCCCCAAAGCTGGTGCCATTTTCTAAGGTTGACTTCAGGACAGCTACTACCCTCGGGTGAGCATGCCCCAAGATGAGTGCCCCCCAGGAGAGGACATAGTCAATGAATTCATGGCCATCCTCGTCATAAATTCGACAGCCCGCTCCCCGGCGGATAAAGAGTGGTACCCCCCCAACAGCTTTAAAAGCACGCACCGGACTATTCACGCCACCAGGCATGTATTTCTTTGCCTCCTGAAAAAGCTGATTTGAACCCCGAACTACAAAATGGTTAGCCATCTGGCCACCTCTTTGGCGTGATAGGTGATTATCATATCTGCCCCGGCCCTCTTGATGGCAGTGAGGATTTCCAGAACAACCTCCTTCTCGTCAATCCAGCCATTTTGGGCAGCAGCTTTGACCATACTGTATTCACCACTGACATTGTAAGCAGCTAGAGGGTGATTAAAGGCAGCTCTAACCTTGGAGAGAACATCGAGATAGGCTAAAGCTGGCTTCACCATAATAATATCGGCTCCCTCCTGAATGTCCTGCTCCACCTCCCGCAGAGCCTCTCTCACATTTGCCGGGTCTATCTGGTAGCTGCGGCGGTCGCTGAACTGGGGAGCACACTCCGCCGCCTCACGGAAAGGTCCATAAAAAGCCGAGGCATATTTGGCAGCGTAGGACATAATAGGGATTCTCTCGTAGCCATTCTCATCCAGCTTGGCTCGGATAGCGGCAACCATCCCATCCATCATAGCCGATGGGGCGACTATGTCGGCACCGGCTTCTGCCAGGGAAAGAGCCGTTCGAGCCAAGAGTTCCAGGGTTTTATCGTTATCTACCTCCCTATCTATCACCACGCCGCAGTGCCCATGGCTGGTGTACTCGCACAGGCAAACATCGACTATTACCACCAATTCAGGTCTAGCTTCCTTGATTGCCCTCACTGCCTGTTGGACAACGCCCTTTGGGTCGTAAGCGCCTGAACCCACTTCGTCTTTCGCTTCTGGCAGCCCAAAAAGCAGAACAGCGGGTATCCCCAGACTAGTTACCTCCTCTACCTCCTCAGGCAGTTTATCCACGGAGAAGCGGAGTATTCCCGGCATTGCTTCAATTGCTTGCCTCGTGTCCTTACCCTGAGTCACAAACAGAGGATAGACGAGGCTCGCTATCTCCAGCCTTGTCTCCCTGACCATCTGCCGCAGAGTCTCCGTTCTTCGCAACCGACGCAGTCTTACCTGGGGAAAACTCATTGCTCAGCCTCCTTCTTATACCTTTCTACCAGAGCCTCAACCAGTCCATTGATAGTATATTTCTTGGCTATCACATCTACCCTTAACCTGGATTCGGTGGCTGCGGCAGCAGTGACCGGTCCAATGCAGGCAATAACTGCCTTATTTAAGGCTTCCACATTGCCTCCCATCAGGGTAATAAGTCCTCGCACTGTGGATGGACTGGTAAAGGTGATGGCATCTACCTCTCCCTTTATCAGAAGCTCTTTTACCTTGCTATCCCCACTACCCGCAGGTAGGGTGTGATAAACTACCACCGGCTCAACCTCTGCCCCGAACTCGGAAAGCCCGCGAACTAACTCTTCGTTGACCGTTTGGGAGCAGGGCAAGAGGAGACGCTTACCCTTGATTCCCTCCTGTTTAAGGCAAATGAGGATATCATGAGAGCTATATTGCTGTGGCACCAGGTCAGCTTGAATTCCATATTTGCGCAATGCTGCGGCTGTCACCTCGCCTATGGCACAAACCTTGAGACCATGTAACTTCCTCGAGTCCAGCCCGTGCTGATGAAGATGATTAAAGAAGGCATCAACGCCATTAACGCTGGTGAAGAGCAGCCAGTGAAACTCGGAAAGCCTTGGCAGGATATTGTCCAGGTGGACTTGGCTGGGAGCCATATCAATCTCTATGGCGGGTATTTCAATTGGCTCAGCGCCTTCCCGGGAAAGGGTTTCGGAGAGAGCACCAGCTTGCTCCTTTCTCCTGGTAACCAGTATTCTTTTGCCGAAGAGAGGTTTATTCTCAAACCAGCGGAGTTTATGCCGAAGCTTGACCACCTCGCCCACTATAAGCACTGCCGGTGAGCCGATGTTTGCTTCCCTGGCATGGTAAACTATATCAGTTAGGCTTCCCTCCACAACCTGCTGTTTCGGAGTCGTCCCCCACTGGATTACAGCCACTGGAGTGGCAGGAGAACGACCGTCCTCTATTAGCTGGGCAATAATGGAGGCGAGGTTCTCCATCCCCATCAGAAAAATGAGAGTATTAATACCGGTGGCTATTCTGTCCCGGCTTATCTTTGCGCTGGGTTCTGACGAGCTTTCATGTCCACTGACCACAGCAAAGGAGGAGGAGAGACCACGATGAGTAACTGGGATACCGGCATAGGCGGGTGCTGCTATTGCTGCCGTCACCCCGGGCACTATTTCAAAGAGGATGCCTTCCGATGCCAAGACCTCAGCTTCCTCACCCCCCCGCCCCAGGATGAAGGGGTCACCACCCTTAAGACGAACCACTACTTTCCCCTCCCTGGCTTTGGCAACAAGTAGAGCGTTAATCTGCTCCTGTGACATCAGGTGCACCTTGGGTTGCTTCCCCACATATATGAGTTCCACTCCTTGTCTAGCCTTATTAAGGAGACTTTTATCGACAAGATGGTCATAAATGATGACATCAGCTTCCCCCAAGCAATGGAGACCCTTGAGTGTGATAAGCCCCGGGTCACCGGGTCCAGCCCCCACTAAGTAGACCTTCCCTTCCATCAGGTTGTCCCTCCCAAAATCTCTCTTCCTCCCAGGGCAACCAGCTTCTCCCCCAGTAGACTCCCTACCTCTTCTGGAAGTTCGGCGCTGCCTTCTACCCTTGCTCGCAGCAGTTTGCTTCCATCCGGTGTTGATACCATGCCCTCCAGTTCCAGAGTTCCGCTGTTGATTTGGCCAAAGGCAGCAATAGGGGTGCGGCAGCCACCGCCGAGGAAACCCAGAAAGACCTGCTCGGCAGTGGTAGCCTGCCTTGTTGGTTCGTGGTTGAGAACTGAGACCAAGCGTTTTATTTCCTCGTCTCCTTCCCGTACCTCTATCGCCAGCGCCCCCTGTGCCACCGCGGGAAGGCAAATATCCATTGGAAGATACTCAGTTATTTGCTCTTCCCAGCCCAGCCGTATCAGCCCAGCGGCAGCGAGGATGATGCCATCAAACTGCCCGCTGGAGACTTTACGCAGGCGAGTGTCAAGGTTCCCCCTGATGTCGACAACATCAAGGTCGGGGCGGAATGCCTTAATCTGAGCGGCGCGCCTTGGACTGCCGGTGCCAATGCTGGCGCCATGGGGAAGCTGGCTCAGGGAATTAGCTTTCATCGAGACCAGCACATCCCGTGCATCCTCTCTCTGATTAACAGCTGCTATCTCCAGTCCTTCGGGGAGTTCAAGAGGGAGGTCCTTGAAGCTGTGTACTGCCAAGTTAATTTCCCTGGCCAGCAGAGCTGCCTCCAGTTCCTTGACGAATTCTCCTTTCCCTTCAAAGCAAAACGAGGGCTCGCTGCTAAGCTCATCACCTCTGGTCCTTATTCGCTTGATGACAAACCCGAATTGAGGATGTAAATCCTGCAAGCGATTAACAATGTGCTGCGCCTGGCAAAGAGCAAGTTGACTGCCACGAGAGCCAATGATAATCACCCTTGTTTGTCTCATTTTTTACCTCTAGTACTCAAACCACCGTCTTCTAAGGCGAAAAGCTCCTCGACCATTGACTGATACTTCTGCCCCTTGTTCCCATCCTTGAGGCAAACGGTGGGATGGTGAAGTATTTTGTTTACAATACTCCTTGTTAAAACATCGATTCTCGCCCGCTCCTTTTCTGAAAGCTCTGGCATCTTACCTAAGTTCTTATTTACCTCTTCTCGGCGCACATCGTCGGCTTTGCCTCGCAGGGCAATAATAGTTGGCACCACTTCTAAAGCGTGCCACCACTCCATAAATTTAGCTACCTCAGAGTCGATGATAGCTTCTACCTTCGATAGCTCCTTCTGTTTCTCGCTAGCGTCAGTTACGGAAACTACTTCAAGGTCATCAATGTCATATAGAGAAACATTTTCTAAGCTTTTCACCGTGGGGTCGATATCACGGGGAACAGCAATATCAATGAGTAGGAGAGGTCGATGCTGCCGCCCCTGCATAGCCTCCTTAACCTCGTCGAAGCCCAGTATGAATCCACTAGCACCTGTGGAACTAACGACGATGTCTGAGTTGGCTAAACATTCAGTTAGCTGGTCAAATGTAGCTGCCTTAGCCTTAACCCTCTCAGCCAGAGCTGTCGCTTTGGCGCCGGTGCGGCTGATGATGGTGAGTTGCTGGATATTGCTGTCCTTCATTGCCTTCGCTGTCAATCTTCCTGCCTGCCCGGCACCGATAATGAGCACCGAACAATTTCCAATCTCACCCAAGACCTCTCTAGCCAGAGCTACACTGGCACGACTCGCCGATGCCCCATATTTGCCAATTTCACCCTCATTTCGCACTTGCCTACCCACCCTTAGTGCCTGCTGGAACAAGCGCAGGAGTGGGTGTTTCAGCGAGCCACCAACCATGGCTGCTTTTAAAGCCTGGCGCACCTGACCCCGAATCTGCTCATCGCCCAAAATCATGGAATCCAGCCCTGAAGATACCTTGAAAAGGTGCTTTATCGCATCCTCCTGAAGATAGGTATACAGATAGCCTGAGAGCTCATCCAGGGAGACGTTACACCATTCGCTGAAAAGGCGCCCGATTTCCTTGGTTCCCTCCTTGTAGTCGGACACCAGGGCATAGACCTCGCTCCGGTTGCAGGTGCTGAGGATGACCCCCTGGTTTACATAGCTGGTGAGGAGATGGTGAGCTCTTTCCAGTTGATTAGTGGTCAATGCAAACTTTTCCCGCACCTCTACCGGCGCTGTCTTATGATTTGTACCGACAACCAAGATTACCTTCTTCTTCTTCTCTCCACTCTCTAAGTTGTGGGCAAGCCTTTCCCTGGCAGTAGCAACCTTGCCCTTCTTAATTAGCCCCAGTAATTCTGGGTCAATGCAGTTCCGCCAGACTTCAAAGGGAATCTGCTTGCCTCTTCTTCTGAATTCTGCGCGCACTTCAGAGACGAGTTTGATAAGGGTGGCATGCTCTGGGCCTAGGCTTTGCTCTATTTCTTCCCTTATCATTCTGGCTAGAGCTGGACTGCCCCCGCTGGTAGAGATAGCTATTGCCAAGCCACCGCTCCGAACCACGGAGGGCAGGATAAAGTTGCCTTCGGTCGGCTCGGTGCTGTTGTCAACCAGCACTCCTCTCCGCCTTGCCTCCTCGACCACCCTCCTGTTGACCTTTACCTGGTCAGAGGCAGCAATAGCCAGAAGGGCACCTTCTAGATCGCCAGAGCGAAAGTCCCGCTTCACAACCTCAATAAACTTCTTTTCCGCCATTAGTTCCAAGTTCCGGGAAAGCTCTGGGCTGATTATCTTCACCATAGCACCACACTCAAGGAGAGACTTCACCCTCCTTTCGGCAACGTGTCCCCCTCCCACAACCACACACCTCTTAGTGTTAATATCCAGAAAAATAGGGTAGGGGTTATTCATCGCTTCTTCTTTATACACTGGCCCTCCTTAGCGCCAACATACACCCCATAAAGAAGGCCAGCCCGAAGCCCACGATAGCCAGCAGAGAGAACCAGGGAAAGGGCTGTCCCAGAGTCACTGCTCGCAGGCACTGGCTGGAATGGGTCAGGGGGATAATATATAGGATGACCTTCAGTGCCTCCGGCAACTGGCCTAGGGAGAAGAAAGTGCCGCCAAGAAAGGTCATCGGTAGCAGCACCAGGGTGCTGAAGGTGGTCATATCCTGATGTGTTTTTGCCAGCAATGCGGCAAGTACCCCGAAGAAGGCGAAGACAAAACAAGTAAGTATTAAAGCCACGACAAAGAGTGGATTAATCATTAGTGTAGGCGAAATAATGAAACCTATTATCAAAAAGGCAACCGAGCTAATCAAGCCACGCACTACACCTATCAAGGCTTTACCAATAATCAGCGAAAACCGACTGATGGGTGACATCAGGCATTCATCGAAGCTCTTGTAGAAAAGGCGATCCACATTGAGTTTCGTTCCGGCACCATTAAAGCTGCTGGTCATCGCAGTGAGAGCAATAATGCCTGGTATCACAAACTCGAGGTAGGTGGCACCTTCAATATTGATCCCTCGTCCCAGCCCCCACCCAAAAGCTGCGAGGAAGAGAACGGGACTTACCAGGCTGGTAACAAGTGTTCGGAGCCAGTGACGACTCAAGAATTTCAGGTCTTCCCACAAGACTGAGTAAGTATCCATCAACATGTCGACCATTTAATCCTCGTCCACCTTTCGCCCGGTTAGCTCCACAAAGATATCCTCTAGGTTCGACTCCCGCACAATGATAGTCTTAATATTGGGGGACAAACCCTGAGCATAGCTTGTCGCCGCCGTTCTATCAGGAAAATAGTTATAGTGAGTATTTTTATTGTTAGAGAGTGTTTCTACAGTGACCAACCCTAGTCGCTGACGTAGCTCCAGGGGACTGCCAAGAGCAATCAGATGCCCTTGGTGGATTATGCCTACACGCCCACAGAGAGCCTCTGCCTCCTCGATATAATGAGTGGTAAGTAAGACCGTAGTGCCATCGTGGTTCATGTGCCGTATTAGCTCCCACAGACGACGTCGGGTTTGGGCGTCCAGCCCTACCGTCGGCTCATCGAGGAAAAGCAATTTGGGACGATGGATAAGGGCGCGAGCAATCATAAGCCGCCGTTTCATTCCCCCTGAAAGGTCTTCAACTATCCGGTTGGACTGGGTAGTGAGCTCTACATAATCGAGCAATTCGGTGATGCGCTGTCTACGCTCGGATGGCTTGAGATGGTGCAGGCGAGCATGCAACTCCATATTTTCTCTTACAGTCAAATCTCGGTCTAAACTTAGGTGTTGCTGCACTACCCCGATCGTCTCCTTCACCTTGAGGGGCTCCCTCAGTACATCAAAGCCATTTACCCAGGCATGCCCTGAAGTCGGCTTGGTTAAGGTGGTCAGAATACGGATAGTGGTGGTCTTGCCTGCCCCGTTGGGACCCAGAAAGCCAAAAATTTCGCCCGGGTGCACCACCAGGTTCAGGTCCTCGACCGCCTTCACCTCGCCGTATACCTTGGTCAGCTTTTCAACAGTAATCATTCACACTCATTTATGAACCTCCCGGGCAAGCTTTAGCAGCGCATTAACTGTAGCTACAGCTGTTGCGCTTCCACCCCGGGTTCCCTCAATGGTGATATAGGGTATGTCCTGCTTCATTAACTCCGCCTTCGACTCTCTAGCTTGCACAAAGCCAACAGGCATTCCCACAACGAGTGCAGGCAAGACATCTCCACCATCAATTAAGCCGAGCAGAGCGAGCAGAGCGGTAGGGGCATTGCCGATGGCAATAATTGCCCCGTTGAGTCTCGTGCCTAGACAGCGGATGGCAGCAGCGGCACGGGTAGCACCCTCCTCTTGAGTTTGCTTCATCATACCTAGCTCATCCAAAGCACAATGTATGGATAAGCCAAACTGTTGTGCCAGATGGTGATTGATACCCACCGCAACCATCCTAACATCAGTGAATATAGGCTTTCCTTCACCAATGGCAGCCATGCCCGCAGAAACGGCGTTGGTGTGAAGTCGGACGAGACTGGCAACCTGAGGGTCGCCGGTGGCATGGACAATACGCTTTATCACCTGGCGTTCCTCCTCAGAGCAGTCCAGTGGCGGCAGCAAATCCTCTATTATCGCCATACTGCGTGTCTCGATGGACTGATGAGTATAATGTGCCGCTGAGAGGCTGTGGTACTGAGAAAGTTCCGGTGCTGCCTCATGTATGCGCCTGACAATAAGGTCAATTAAATGTCCATCTGCCCCCAGTGTGTTTGCCAAAATGAACTCTACCCCCGGATTGGTCTGCCTGATGACCCCGATACGGCGGGGAATATCCCTCGTAGTGTGTATACCTTTGAAAAGGAAGTAGGGCATTATCACCACCCGCTTTACGCCCTGCTTCACCAGAAGACCAGTTGCCTCTTCTAAGTTGGGGTGGTTGAACTGCATCGCTGCCCATACCACCTTTATCTCTGGAGAAAGGCCTGCCTTTACCGCACCGGAGACCCCGTTCAAAATTTCACTCACTCCACACTCATTGCGACTAC
This sequence comes from uncultured Dehalococcoidales bacterium, assembly GCA_964595695.1. Taxonomy (GTDB): domain Bacteria; phylum Chloroflexota; class Dehalococcoidia; order Dehalococcoidales; family DAOVUZ01; genus DAOVUZ01. The sequence continues at coordinate 8,929 of CAZQRE010000002.1, read as the reverse complement.
CGTGGGCTAAGATTATCACCCCTGTTTCTGCCATTTCCTCCCCCTAAAAATAAAACTCCTTGCCTATACAAGAAGACAAGGGGCTCGCCAGAAATACCTGAGTATTTCTGCCTACATCCTCTCCTCGGAGGCATTCGGCTCACCACAAGGCGGGTAGCCTGACTTATTAGCCCGACAGACTTGGCATCTGGGCTAAATCACAGCTGCGGGACAGTGCCGGATTCCCACCGGGCTTCCCCTGTTAGGCCCTTCAGGGCACCTTGCTGTATCCATATCACTGTAAATGTGCTGATGTAAAATAATTTGCTTTCAAACAAACACAGTTGATTATAGCAGCATTTAGTCGGGATGTCAATAGCTCAAAACTTGCTAGCGATGGGTATCTTAGAAGATGGGGAACTAGAAGGCGGATCGCCAGCCATTCTTTACCAGTTCTTCTCAGGTTGACTTGCTCAGCATTCGTGGTACTATATCATCTTCATAGGTTGATGTGTTTTTAAAGATGGGACATAGATTCATCTCTACTTGATAACAGAGGTCACATTTGCTTATTTTGTTACCTCATCACACAATTTGGCTTTTTGTTACGTCGCGCTTTCCTTAACAGGTTGCACCATGATTACAACCCCGAGGGGGTTGGGACATCTAATACCTACATGATAAACTGTGATTCTTTGCTTACATTGTGTAAGGTAGCAAAGGCGCAGTCGCAGTTGAGAGGACATTCGTCACATTTTGGTCGCTCTGGCCTACAGATCAGAGCTCCTAAGTCCAATAGTGCCCAGTTAATTCTGTGGCTGCCCTCGCTATACTGGCTAGCTAGTCGCCACGCGTGTTCCCAAACCTCTGGACTACGCCTCGCTTCGCATCGAGACCGTTCGATACCATAGAACCTAATAATGATCCTAGCCACATTAGTATCAACTATTGCCTCCGGTCTCCTGTAAGCAAAGGATAGAACAGCTCCGGCTGTGTACTCTCCAACGCCGGGAAGTTGGAGCAGTTTATCTTGCTCACTAGGGATTATGCCACCGTGGGACTGCACAAGAGCCTGTGCCAGACTCTTTAGCTGCTTCCCTCGCTGCGCAGAAAGTCCTAGCGGTGCGAGTACCTTTTGCAGTTCTTCCAATGTAGCATTATTTAGAGCATGCACGTCGCTGTAGTGCTCAAGGAAACGAGGTAGGAACTGATTAACTACATTCGCGGACGTCTTTTTGAGGAGTATTTCTGCGATAAGAACGACAAATGGCTCCCTGCGTTCACGCCAGATGAAGCTGCGGCCATTCTTATCAAACCAGGTTATAAGCTTATCCCAGACATTGGTACACATCACATTAGAGAAATCGACAGGTAACCTGTCTAGCTGGTAATTGGTTTACTATGTCCGATTTGCGGAGAGTTACCTCTAGATTCTGCGACAACATTTCCCTTACCTGAAATATCAGCATCACTCGTTCTAGACAAGAGGAACTCCTTAATTGATCGTGCTACCATTTTCGAAGCCAAAAATGGGACACCGTTTCCGACAGATTGAAACATATCTGTGAGTGTCATGTCTAGAGGTAACTCAAACTGCCGCGGTAAAGATTGAATTGCCAATGCCTCCGCCACAGACAGGCGGCGTGGTTTGTACGGATGGAGGTGCACCTCATTATGTCCGTAAGCGGCAGTGGGAGAATAGCGCCATCTATGCAGGCGCTTGAAGGATTTCCTATTCGTATCTCCTTCATCAATGCTTAAAAAGCGTCCCAATCCTGCTCTCGGTTTGAAATAGTTTTCAGAATTTGGATGGTGGGTTACGTCGTTTTTCCGGAACCAGTGTTCCACGGTCAGCTCTAACGGAACATTGGTAGGAGTCGGCAGCTCTGACAAATTCTCGAACCTGTTTCTTTTCGGCCATGAGAATTGAAAAGCTTTACAGCCAGGATATTGTGCATGTTTTTGCCAGTTAAACAGCTCTTCAGGTATGGTGTCATAATTATCTGTATTAATTTCTAATCCCATGTCTTTAGACAAACCGTACGTGATACCAAAGAAAAAAATACGTCGTCTATCTTGAGGAACACCATATTCAATAGAATTGACAAGTTTTTCTGTGGTTAGATAGCCAGAAAACTGTATTGATTTCTTAAGTTCACTATAAAACAATTTGTGACGGTTTGTCGCCCATAAACCCTTTACGTTTTCGAAGAAAAAGAAATCAGGTTTAAACATTCGAATTAAATCAGAATATGTCTGGGATAAGATACCATTCTCGCCGTCTATACCTTTATTCTTACCGCCAAGTGAAAAATCTGGGCAAGGAGGACCACCAATAAATCCAACGATATTCCCTTTCCCTCTTACTTCCCCGATATATTGCATAAGACGTTGCTTCTTATTACCCTCTAGAAAATCAACGATATTGCTTCCATCATAACCATAAGTCGGCTCTTATATATTGAGTCGTTTTCTAGTAAATTCATATGCTTTAAGAAATGGCTGGTATAGTTCATTCACTAGAACAATCCTAAAGCCTTCGTCTTGGAAGCCGAGATCTAATAAACCAACACCTGAGAAAAAGGAAGATAGAGTGATATTCATAGACCTTTCCACATCTTCATGTCATCAAGTTAATATCGCTGTTTCACGAACGTATTTCAACATTAAAACTCTTGAAGTAACTAGGGATACCGTTTTCTATAGCGCCTTGAAACAACCAAATCCCTCCAGTTTAAACAAATCTTTGCGGGTTGCTAATACATAATGTAACTGCCATTTATTGTATTTCTTCATTTTGGTAGCTTTAAGAATAATACGCTCAGCAGTATCCCAGTGTACAGTTACACCGTGTTTCTTAAGCGCTTCGTGCGCAAAACTTGCTAATTCTTCCTCCTCTTCCTTTGACAATAGCGGTTCTGGCGGGTTACTCTCTGACTCTGTGCAAGGCTGCTGCAACGCCCATTCCAAGCCCTTAATTAATTCGGGTATTTGGTCCACATTCAATGTAATGCCTTTTTTTGTTGGCACCCAATCACCTTGCTTATTCTTGGCGTAAATACGTATATCTATTACATCGTAATCGGCATAAACAGATGGCGCTATATGAATTACTTGTGATTTATTTTTTTCAAATTTGTATTCAGCCATACCTTATATACTCTCCTCCTCGTCTTCCCCGCTGATTCTCATGATAATGGCCCGGAGTTCTTTACATTTCTCGTTTATATATCTTGTATCTATCCTCTCAATTGATCCGTCAATTATGTCCATGGCTCCTTCAGAAAGGATAAGTCCAGCAGTTTTTGTTAGAGTTCTTGGTTTCATCGTACCTACCGAAGAAACACATCGTGCAATAGCGCTAATTGCGTTGCCATCTATTTTGAGTTGATTTTCAGGTGATCTCGCTGATTCAACAAGATCATTTAGGAATTCCTCAGCCTCTTCCAGCTTTAGGACCGGAATTTCTATTGTCTGAGGATCTGCTCTATCTTCCAGTTCTGAGCTTAAGTAATCTCGAATTTCTTTCGCCGATCCAAATTTGAAAGATAGTATTATACTAATGCCCTTGGGGCAGTTATTAATAAAAGTATGGAGACCTGCTTGTATATCATTTTGAATCCCGCGTCTCAGTAGGCCAGCTCTCTGAAATTCATCAATCATTATTAACAGCCTATAATGACGGCTATTAAGTAATCTAGATATTCCGGATAACGTATTAATAGCATCATCACTAGTCCTTATTTTATCAGACAGTGAGGCAGAAAGAAGTTCCTGTCGGCTAATTGATTGATCAGCAAGTATCCACTTCCTCGCTGTTTGTTTCATCAAATCTGAGCCTATATTTAATGCTTTAAATATTTTTGATAAGGTTTGTAATCTCTCACCCATAAAAAGAAGCGCCCGGCGGGAGTCATCTTACCATTTGGCTTAATCATCGAAGATTGTAATGCTCTCGCTATTGTATTATCTGGTAGTTTGCCAGAGTATAGAATATCACGTAGAATCTCAACCAAACGGCCTAAGGATGGTGGTTGTCTGAACTCTTTTGCTATGTCGTACGTGTTTCCTGCCATTAAAAGCAGGCTAATTGCGATTACTCCGCTATATTTAAGGAAAGCTTCTCCGGCGTCAATTAAACTAAAAAACCGTCCTGTGTGGAATGATACTCCTTTTTCTAATGCGAGCGGCGTTGCCAGAGGTTCCGGATAGACGACTGCAATTGGGGACTCCGTTATCTGTGAAGACAGACGGCCTATTGCAACCTCCAAGGCAGTAATACGGGCTTCAATCGAATTGAATCTATCTTCCTCCGGCATGATTTTACGCTTCAAATCCCCCGTGCGGTGTGACCCGCGGCCGGACCTCAGCAAATAAAGCTCGCTGTGACTCGACGGCAGAAAGCAAGCACTGGCCAACTTCAAGTTCTCTTATTGCTTCTGCAATACTAACAGAACGTCTCCCAACAGATATTGACTCGGGCAAAGCGCTTTTTATATTATTCAGCTTGTGACATTACTTTTGGATCTATTGCTTGAGGCTGCTGAGTGCTAATTGCCATAGATAACCCGAAATTACGTCCCTCCCTGACAAACCTAGTCAGTTCGCGGTTTGCCATGGTGGCAGTTCTAGAAGGCATAATATTCTGCGCCTCATCGACAAATATCCATGTCTTAGGTATTCCTATCTGTGCTTCTACCGTGCCTTTTATCAGAGCGTCTTTAGTGACTTCTGAAGATTTCATGCGGAGCTCAAGCAATCTCCTCATAATTAAAAACGTGACTAGCGTTCTGAGGTCTTCTGGAGCATATCCCAGTAGTAGTACTGAAACTTGCCCGGGAACCAGCAACTGCTGCATTGGTGTACCTTGCGTTGAGAATAATCCGCACGAGTCATATGATATTAAGCGCTGACGCACTGCTCGACGGGTATCAGGATTGTAGTCCCTTAGAATTTCGGTCTCCTCACTTATACATGAAATAAGGTCCTGAATAGAGCAGTTAGAGACAGCGGACTTTCGCTTGTTTGGCGTACGCCAACCGCTACGTGTAACTTTATCGTAGGCTGTTACTATCAACTGACCCATTGGTTCCATCATGATGTCTACATCCATCAACAGGCCCCAGTCTTGTGGTGTCATTTCAGAGACTTGAATTTGAAACGCAAGCGAACCCTGCGAAGCAGGTTTTGAACCCGCTAGATGCCAGAGGTTTGCTCCTGCTTTGAGTATCGGCAGTTTCCATGAACGTACTCTATTGAGCTGTTCTATGGACACTTTCCCTTGCAGAGATTCCAGATTCAAACCAATCCACTGGAATAAATTCAATGTATCGAAAACGAGTGTTGCTCTATCACCGGCGTTTACCCCTAAGATGGAGGTATCATCTATCAACGCAAGACCCTCTATCAATACTCCCAGTGTGTGTGTCTTGCCTGAGCCTCTCTTGCCAACTATTGCTACAACATGTTCCTTACCAATATCAAGGCAAACATTTTTGCCCGGCCCCACTTCAGATAGCCGACCAAGCACAATATACTGTGGAACTTCAACAGCCCCAACATTAACTGCCCTGCTGCTGCGGCTGGTCATCGGTGACACTTGGAATCGTAGCAATTAAATTCAACTCCCTGGAAAGATTGTTCCTTCAATAATGCTGGAATCGATTACCACATGAGTCGCGGATTGGTTCCTTCTCCGCCACCCTTCTATTGCAGCACTGCTCATTGTTGAAAGTATGAAAGACGGACTGGCATGTTCTGGTTGCTCGGCGACATGGGTAGAAAAAATGTCTACCGCATCATCTGTGAATGGGAACAGTTCCTTTGAGACTGGTAGATTTTCCGCCTTAATCGTACCTTCTGCTTTTTCCTGGTCTACCAAATATTCGAGGGCATGTTTTACAAAGTCTTTTGCACTACTGACTTGACTTACCATGTTGGTAAGGTCAATTAAACCCTGATCGTAATCGACCCGTCTTCTAATATCCTCGCGGTAAAAAAATTCTGGTATTTCACCTTGTTCTGATTGAACAGCCAGTATTAAGCCTATATAGGTGTTATTATTATCTAGTAACAGAGTGAAAGGCTCGGTCACAGTAGCATTGCTATTACGCTCGATACCTACAGCCATATCCTGCCTGGACTACAGGAGGCAGCAGCACGCAAATTCGATGAAGGACTACAAACCGCCCCGATTGACATGTCAGTTGCAGTCAGGCGTTAGCAAAATGTTAGCAATTCTTGCTTCTAGGGGACATTTGAAGTAAAATTCAAAGCTAGGAGGGGTGTCCGAGTGGCTTATGGTGACGGTCCTGAAAACCGTTCTCGCTTATTGGCGAGCGTGGGTTCGAATCCCACCCCCTCCGCTTCTAATGAGGCTCAACGGAGACACTACTTAACATAGCCAAACCCATCGGATTTAGCTCATATCCCCTAATGTAGGGCTTAACCAGGATATAGTTTTGACCAAACCATAAAGGTAAACAGGCAGCATCCTCAACCAGCCTTTGCTCAGCTTGTTGATACAATGCTAAGCTCAAATTACTATCTTGCTCCACACCTGCCATCTCCAGCAGAGCATCTATCTCCGGGTTGCTATACTCGCCGTAGTTATTATCACCACCACTGTAAAACAAAACCTCTAGAAAATCCTGTGGATGCGGGTAATCGGCAATCCAGCCTGTATAGAACATCTCGTCCTTTTCCTGCTTGAGGTGATAAAGGAATCTCTGTGGTTCTAGCTGCCTTACCTTTACCTCTACCCCCAGGTTCTGTCGCCACTCATAGATGATAGCTTCCAGCCCTTGCGATATTAATCCTCCCCAGCCGGCGGTGGTAATGGTAATAGATGGCAACTCGGATACATCACCATAGTCTGAGTCAGCAATCAACTCCCTTGCCCTATTTATATCATAATCCAGCCCGGACAAATTCTCATTGTAGCCGGGCATGCCTGGCGGTAAGATGCCATCCGCCGGCAGCACCATATCCCTGAATATCAGAGAAACCAGCTTATCCTTATCAATAGCCTGAGAGAAGGCACGGCGAATATTAACATCATCAAAGGGGGGCTGGGCAGTATTAAAGCCAATGTAGTAGAAACTCAGCTCAGGGACTATTGCCAGTTCCTGGTAAAAGGGACCTGCCTCGTCGCTAACTTTATCAATGTAATGAATATAGACATCGGTGACATCAATTTCACCAGTCTCATACAAATTCATCGGCACACCAGCCCATAGATGAAAGGCAACAAAATTGACCCTAGCCAGCTCCCCGTAGTAAAGCTCATTCCTCTCCAGCACAAGTAAACTATTCACCTCCCACTGCCCCAGCTTAAACGGACCAGTGCCATTGGGATTGCGCCACCACTCCCCTCCTGATTCCACATTGGCTCTATCCACGACAAAGGCGGTGGAATAGGTCAGCTTGGATAAGAAATAGGATTTAGGCGCATCTATAGTTACTTCAAGGGTGTAGTCATCAATAACCCTGACCCCACTAATCTCCTCAGCCTCACCAGCTATTACCTCCTTCACCCCGATAATATCACCCAGATAAGTGGCTGCCGTCAGCGAGCCAGTAGCCGGGTCACAGGCACGCTGCCACGAATACTTAAAATCCTCAGCTTTAACCCCCCTGCCATCATGAAAGCTAACATCGCCTCGCAGATAAAAGGTATAGGTCCTTCCATCATCACTAACCTGCCACCTCTGAGCTATATCTGGCGCCGGCTCCAGGTTATCATCAAGGCGAACCAAGCCACTAAATAGCTGCGATATATACTGGTGGGAGGTCATCTCACCGGCAACCGCCGGGTCAAGGGTCAGCGGGTCAATACCATACAGATTAAGAACCGCCTCTTCGACACCAGGGGGTGACGTTTCCTGCCCCAGCTGGCAACCGCTTGGCAAATAGAGCACCAGCAGGCTGCATAGCAATACTACTGAAAGAAGCATATATAGGATTCTTTTCATCTGAGTTCACTCTCTCCCCATCTTATAGCTAGTCTATACCGAAACCATTCCCCAATCTTTATAGCCCTGCTGAATAGCAAACAAATACTCCCTTGACGGCTGTGTTTCTTCTAATTGCCCGGCTTTAATATAGGTTACAGCTTCTATCTGGTTGCCAAATTCGTCTGCCACTGTTACCTTTACTCTGGTATAATTATCAGGATAGCCTTCATACTTATCCAATTGTCTCAAATCTCTTTCCGAAACTTCGTAAATAGCCCCAAGAACTTTCTCTCCCCTGAATGTCTTGATGCTGGCGACTCCGCCTCGCCATTGTCTGAGCCAGCCAACAAACACTAGCTTGTAGTTACGAAGGCTAACCACAAACATAGGCTTGCTGTCTGGGCAGCGTTCCTTCATTTGTTTTCTGCTGAGATTAGAGCCATAGGCGAAGTAATACATAGATTCTCCCCAGAAGCTTGTTTATTAACCTCACCCCCTTAATCCCCCTCTCCTTAGCAAGGAGAGGGGGGAACCGATTATATAAGAGAGGCTTTGCCTCTCTTTAACTCTCCTTACTCCAGAGTACTAAATGAGGGAGTTTTAGAGGGACTAAAGCTTCCCTTTACTAAAAGTTCTTCTCCCTCCTTTAAAATTCAAATCCATATATGGGGTGTGTAAGAGGGGCAACAGCCCCTCTTTCTTTTTCCTCCCCTTCATGATAGGAATCTATATCCATATCATGGGGAAGGGGATACAGGGGATAGGGTAGATAAATACTCTCAAAATAACCCTTTGCCTTTCAGGCTTAGATAGTCTTTATCACCAACGATGATGTGGTCTAATACATCTATGCCCACAATTTCTCCGGCTTCGGCTAGCCTTTTGGTTAGCTTTATGTCATCTTCTGAAGCCTCAGGGTCACCTGAGGGGTGATTATGGACAAAAATAACCGAGGCAGCACTGGCTGATATTGCCTCCTTGAATACCTCCCTGGG
>CAZQRE010000001.1:0-37818 GCA_964595695.1 uncultured Dehalococcoidales bacterium | reverse complement strand
AAGCGCTGCCCCTCATGTCGCCAGGCGAGAAAGTCTGAGCGGGGCGGTGGCGGCAATTACAGCGGTTCCAGTAGCTACGGCTCCCCGCGACAGATGTTCCCAGCGACTTGTGCCGATTGTGGCAAAGATACCGAAGTACCTTTTGAACCACGCAACGGCAGACCGGTATATTGCAGTGACTGCTACCGCAAAATAAAACCGGCTAGATAACGCCGATTTGAGCTGTAAAGACACACAGGCCGGGTATTCCCGGCCTGTGTGTCTTATTGTGGGGTTGCCTGCCTATACAAATGCGCTCATTTTGCCAATGTGTGCCACCTCATAGTCTAGAAGTGTTTCAGGCTTTCCAAATACTTTGATGTCACAATTAGCCAGATTGTGTGATTGCAGGTTTGGACTTTAAAGGTAAGAAGCTATTGACATTCACGCAGAGATTAGTTTACGCTTCAACCACAAAAGGAGGTAAGCAAATGCAAGCATACTGTATGAAATGCCGAGCCAAGAAAGAAATGAAGGATGCCAAATCTATAACTATGAAGAACGGGAGGCCAGCAACTCAAGGTGTGTGCCCAACATGTGGCACTAAGATGTTTAGAATAGGAAAGGCATAATCCTCGTAATACTATCGGGATTGAATACGGGCTGGATAATTCCACCGACGGGATATCCAGCCTATTTTTTGTGTATGACACAATTCATCGAATTGTGCAGTTTTAGACCTTTACAAATATGGTCCAGTGCATACTCACTTTGCACTTCATAAAATCCTAATAGACTATATCTATAGTCTCACACCATCTAACTAATTACGATAGTAAGTGGCCACACATAGTACACCCAGGTAGACTATAGCCATAGTCTCCTAGTGAAACTGGCCTATTGTTCTTAACCGCAAAAAGCTTACTTACCGTCCTCAATAGCTACACAATTGCATGGCCAGGCCATTAGCGGAATGACGAAGCGATGATGACAACATGAGGATGATAAGTTGGTGAAAAGACGATTAATTGACGACGAAAAGACGACGAGAATAACCTCCTCATTTTCTACTTGATATCCTGTGGAATTTTAAATCATCCCCCTATAATCACAGATTCTCGTCCTCTTCACCTCCTTTTCGTCTACACTATTGCCACAAAGAACAGCTTCTCGTCTAACCTTTTTGCACCTATCTAACTAAGCCAGACCAAGTCATTGTCTCCCATGCCAGGGAACCTGACAGTAGTACCCAAACATTGACACCTTGAACCTAAGTCAAGGTGTTAGAAATGGTTATTGCTGATGTAGTATAATAAACTGGTAAACACGAACTATTTTATAGTTAAATTGCTTATCATGCATAAATTGTAGCCAATATAGGTAAGTGCCTTACTAAAATCATCTATATTGCATATCATATTTGTGCGAGAGGGATAAATATGGACTTCATTGAGAGGGGATACTGGGTAATCGCCAACCATAAGCATCTTATACGATTTGCGGAGGATGCTCACAATCGTGACGAATTCGAAGCCACAACCATAGCCGGTAAGGCCGGGATTTTCTTAGCCCAAATTCGGGGACAAGGAAGAATACCATTCGAATCGAAAAAGCTGCGAAGCTCGCCAAGAAGGCGCAAATTCCGAAAGTGATGCTTATTGATACGATCCTACCCTACCTCAGGAAGGTAACCGATGGGAGAATTGACTACGATAAGTCTCCGCAACTAGGCATCACAGAAGTCGAGGAACATATAGACACCGAAGCTACGCTTTTTGAAGCCACTGGCCTATTCCATCATGAGCTCGGGCCAACTGATATTGATGCGGGCTCAACAGAAACATTATCCTATACCGCCACACTACCTAGAAACGAGACGGAGTTGAAAACCAAGTTAGTATCTGTGGGTATGAATGAGGAGCAAGCTGAGGCCTGTCTTACGATCCAAGATGATTTTGAACTAGTTAGAGTGTTTAGACATTATGGATTGGCTGAGCCAATCTTTTTTAACGAGTATATCTGGCGATGTGATCCTGCTAAAGTTGGGCATGCGTTGTCGCAGCTGGAGCATGACTAAAAGAGCGCGATTGAGGGAATTATCAAAAGCTGTAGCGGGCATCAAGGGTATCCTGCTGAGTTTGTTACTAGCAATAAAGATATACTTAACCTAGCTGATAGCGTTGGTCTATTGGATATAGTCGATATTCAGTCGAGTGATGGTGTGACCAAGCCTTTCGTTTTTACCCCGCATTTACGCTCAGAAGAGAATCCTACAGACTTATCCAATGACTTACTAGGTGATGTCAAGCTATTCTTGGCATCAATAGCCTTTGGTGAACACTATTCTAAGATATCACGACTGGGCGACGTTGAGGGCAGAAGAATAAGGGAAAAGCCATATGCCCAATTACCACAGGAAACGGAGGAGTCTAGAAACTATTTTCTAAAGAGACTACGTGAGGAATTCTAAGATGACGATTGATAAGGCCACTTCATCAACAGGGATCCAGTTAGAGGCACGGGTTCAAAGGCTGCTTTTCAACCAAGGTTATTTTGCTGTACGGGACATCTTTATTCTTGGCCACTATCAAGCTAGTGGAGCCTCAACACCCGACATTGACGTGCTTGGTTACCTTTTTTCGCAAGACTTTACCTCCATACGAGTCATATATGACTGCAAATCAGGTAGGTCACATCCCGTAAATAGAGTATTATGGTTACAAACGCTAGCCAGGCGCATCCATGCTGATAGAATCTACTTAGTAAGGCCTAACACAAAGAAGCATATTAAGTTCTATGGATTGGCAGAGGGTGTCCATTTCATAGATTTCAGCGTGCTCGATAGAATGGAGCAAGACAATATCGAAGCAACACCTATCAGAGGTTCTTCGGCTACTGAATATTTGGGTGCCACAAGTGAACTCCAAAGATCAACAAAAAACCAACAAATAAGCCGGGCAATGCAGCTGATTCATTCAGATTTCTGGTTTCTGCCTAGCTGCTCAGCGGTGAAGAGAGTAATAGCGCAATACGAGAGTATCGCTGCGATAAGCACTCTACCAGGATTAAGTCCTAGAGGGCTACAATGGTTGAAGAGCACCCTCATTAGCCTATTTACTATAGGAGTTTTGCGCATCTGTAGTGAAGTAAATAATCTAGATCAGAATGAGCGTGCTGAGATATTAAAACAACGTTTGGTATCCGACAGAATTCCGTACGAACGGTTTATTTCACTCGTAAGATCCTCTTTTGAATATGCACACTCAGTCTACGGAAAACAACAAGGGTTACCGCTTGGGAATTTTTATAATATACCTCCTCCGCCATATACTGACTCATTGCTTGATCTTATTGAGCGAGCCTTAAAACATCCTAGAGAAGCGGTACTTATGCCTCTCTTTTCGGAACACATACTATTTGACTACATATTGCCCGGAGTAACTATTAACCCACAGGCAATAGAGCTGGTATTCCGCAGGCCCTATACCCAACTCTTGAGCCATTATCGAGATTATATATTCTTTCTCAGTCGTATTTCCCCAAGCATTAAGGATTTCTTGCAAATCCTGTTGAGCAGCTAGGCAATGTGGCCCATTTGTGGGCCACATGTATCTCAATAGGGATTGAGCGATGTTCCTAGTTTATCTTGATTTCGTATAGCTGGAAATAATAAAATCAGGGTGTCGGTTGATCTAGTGTTTTGACACCCTGATTCTCTCATAAATTCCTCATTAGGGTTGGTCTTCCAGCTTTGGTGAGCCGTACAGGACTCGAACCTGTGACACCCTGATTAAAAGTCAGGTTATCTCAATTCCGTTAAATCAAGCTACACCATGGGAAAACCGCTCGCTGTGTGTGTCCGCGCAACCTCAGCAAAGACCAGCAATCGATAACTCAAGGAAGACTTCCACGCCCTGGTGTGGAAAAATTTCCGTTGGTGGAGCTGGGGGGACTCGAACCCCCGACCTCCTCCGTGCAAGGGAGGCGCTCTCCCAGCTAAGCTACAGCCCCATTTACCAAAAATATTATAGCAATAAAAGGGGCTGTTTAACAACAATTGTCTTTGCTTTAACTGCGGGGCAAGGATGGTTAGAGGATAAGACGATAATATCCATTGCCGGCGGCAACGGAGTCACCGGCAAAACCATCATAGTCGCCTTCAGGTGGTGATGTGGGACAGAAAATGCCTGTGGACTAAATGGGCTGGAGTTATCTGGAAAAAGCCCTCTCCTACTTGACAAAATGGTTGGTTTGTTTTAAAATTTTTAGTTACCTATAAATTTGATAACTCGTTGGAATCTATGGGCAAGAGAGAGCTGATATGAATTTTTTGAACATAAATTACGGGTTACTTGACAAAGTTTAGTTTTCGGTTTATTTTATGATGTTAAGTTGTTTTATATTTATTTATAAATTTGATAACTCCTTGAAAACTCCTCGAAATTTATCCACAAGGGAGGGGGTGATTATGAAATTTATATAATTAGCTGAATCGTCGGAATAAAAATCTATAGATATTAGACGGAGGTGATATGAAATTGCTGAAATCACGGAAAGTATTATGGATTGGATTGTTAGTAGCGGCAACAGTGATAGCGCTGATAGTCCAGCCAGTTAGTACTCTAGCTCAGGAAATTACAGACGAAACTATGTTTGACATGTGGCAGTACAAAAGGACACTAGATATCTTCTTTATGTACATGCTAGTTGCCTTTTTGATGCTGTTTGTTAAGAGGATGGAGTGGATAGTCTGCCTGGCAACTATGGTCACGCTGACGCTTAGCTTACCGTGGTATGCTTTTCTCAAAACTGTTGTTTTCGCAGGACTGTTTGAGAGTGCGCCAGGGTATGCAATGTGGAACATTGACTTTCTGGCAGTTGCTATCGTTATGTCGATAACGCTGGTGATAGCCATCGGGGTGCCATTGGGGCAGGTAAAGCATGGTCACTATGTTATCATGGCGTTGATCTTCCCCTTCGCTTTTCTGCTCGTGGAGTGGTATATGTTTTTCTACCTGGCAGGCGTAATGGACGTTGGGGGCTCCATTCTGGTACACGTGTTGGCAGCTTACTTTGGCTGGGGGATGATTCTAACCATTCGGAGTAAGTCAGCTCTAACGGCGCCGATGGACACCACCACCCACAGTGTGAGCTTCGTCTGGCTGGCGGCGATGCTGCTATTTGTATTGTGGCCATCCTTTATTACAGTCTTGGTGGCACCGGAAGATACGATTCGTGTACTCATAACCACCTACATGGCTGGGTTTGGTTCGGCATTCATTAGTTATGTATTGCTGTGGGTCATAGACAAAAAGGTTGACCCCCTGATTTACACCTATGCTATGTTGTGCGGACTGGTTGCCATTGGTTCAACGGCTGACCTGGTCGGACCATGGACAGGGCTTGCCATTGGTGTGGCGGCAGGTGTCATATCAGTCTTATCATTTAAATACTTGCAGCCTGTTACCGAAAAAATCTTTGGTGTGAAAGATATGATGGGGGTGCACAACCTGCACGGGGTCGGTGGTATTTTTGGCGCTCTCGTGGCTGCTGTCTTCTTCGCCGGCATTGTGCAGGTCTGGGCTTTGGTCGGCGTTATGGCGATTGGTCTGGTACTCGGTGGTGTCACTGGACTTTTGTGCCGCACGCGACCGGCGCTGGCTGTGGACGATTCCGAGGTCTTCGCTGTGGAGCCCGGCAGGGCGGAACCGTATTAATGAATTTATTTTTAGTCCTTTTTGCTGGCTGAATGAAGCAAAAAGGACGTTGGGGCCCCTGAGCAGGGGGCATTAAAAAAAGGAAAGGAGGTGGCTCTATCAGTTTAGTTTCTAGTCGTACTTAGTTTCTAGTAGTACCCAAAGTAACGAAAGGAGGCTCGATAGAGATGCCCGAGAAGGAAATTCTGGAAAAGTTAAAGAAGGCTGTTGTTGAACAGGATGTAGATGGGGCTAAGGCTGCCGCCAAACAGGCTGCGTCTGAGAATGTGGACCCCCTTAAGTGCATTAACGAGGGTTTGGGGGCGGGTATGAATGTCATCAGCGATTTGTTTGATAAGGCGGAGGTCTTTGTTCCCCAGATTATTATTTCAGCTGAAGCCTTTACCGAAGCGGTGGAAATCCTGAAGCCCCTTGTTAAGGGAGGCTACAAATCCAAAGGCAAGGTCATCGTTCATACCGTAGAAGGGGATATCCATGATATTGGTAAAAATATCGTGAAAATCCTGTTGGGTGCCAGCGGATTTGAGACGCTGGACCTGGGTCGTGATGTTCCCATAGAGCACGTGGTTGATGTTGCCGTCGCGGAGAAGGTCGACATGATTACTGGCTCAGCTCTCATGAGCACGACCATGTTTTCCCAGCGTGAGATTGTTAACGCCCTTAAGGAGCGAGGTATCCGCGACAAATTCAAGTGCATGTTTGGCGGGGCACCTACGACTCCGGAGTGGATAAAACAGATTGGCGCTGATGGTTGGGCTGAGAATGGGGCCGAGGCGGTGACGGTAGCCAGGAAACTAATGGGATAATAATGGGATAATAAAAGGGAAGGGGGGGAAGATAAAAGGCCTTTGCGGTGTGGCCAGCCAGAAAGATTAAAAGGAGGAAAATAAATGGCTACTACTTTTAGGGAAAAGGTTGGCGTGTTTGAGACCTACGACCGAATGCGCACCGGCCCTAGGATGACAGAGAAAGAGTGGGATGAAGTACTCACCTTCAAAACGGCACACGCATTGAAGGAGAAGTATAAGCTTCAATTTGACAGGAGCAAGATAGTCCCGACTGACAATGACCTGATAGACCGTTTGTTCCGTGCCGGTGTTGAAATGCTCGTAACACAGGGCTATTTCAACATGGATACCTGTCGTGTGTGTAAGTACACCGAGGACGAGGTTATGATGGCGGTAGCGGCGGCTCCTGACTGCCTCACGCTGGGTGAGGGTAAGGATTCGGTGCAGCTAAAGATGCGGAAATTTGATGACCCCCGCCAACCGCTGAATCAGGGTGGTCCGACCGGGGCTCCGGTATCGGAGAACATCTTTATCCCGATGATGGAGTCGTATGCCCGGGAGCCCTTGGTAGATTCCATCGTTGACGGTGTTGTGGCTACCTGGAACGGGCACGAACCCAAGCCTGGCTCCCCGTATGAGATAGCTGCTGTCAAACAGGAAGCATACGGAATCCGGATGGCACAGATGCGGGCTGGTCGTCCCGGGATGGCGATGTAGGGGAATGAAACTTCGCTAACGGCGGCTGGCGTTTTAGCTGCTGATTTTCCGGGCGGTATGAGGACAAGTGATAGCCACGAGGTAAGTCAGCTTAATGAGCTCAAGATTGACATTAATGCCCTTACCTTCACCGCCCATTACAAGTTGGACGGTTCCATCATTATGAGTGAGCAGATGCCCATCTTTGGTGGCTGGGCAGGAGGGATCGAGGAGACCACTATCATTGATGTAGCCACCAGTTTGGGAGCTTTCATATTGGTGGGCGCTGACTGGCATCTGGACGGACCGATTCATGTACGCTGGGGCAACACAACAGCTAGAGAGGTGTTGATGGTTGCCGGCTACTGTGGTCGGGCTCTGGATCGCAATACCCATCTACTTTTGGGTAACCAGTACTATACCTCAGCCGGCCCATGCACTGAGATGTGCTTGCTGGAGGCAGCGGCTCAGGCGGTTACGGATACTGCCAGCGGGCGTGAGATTATTAGTGGTTGTGCCTCGGCAAAAGGTGTTGCCATGGACTACACCACTGCCATGGAATCACGCTTTATGGCTTATGCAAGCCGAGCAGTCGCCGGGCTGGAGCTGGAAAAGGTTAACCCCATGCTGGACAAGCTGGTGTCTCTCTACGAGAAGAACTTCAAGACGGCACCAAAGGGCAAGACCTTCCAGGAGTGCTACAATGTAGCTACCCTGTCGCCTTCGGATGAGTATATCCAGGTAATGGGTAAAGCCTTAAAGACCATGGAGGGGTGCGGGTTCAAGTTTAAGCTATAAAAAGCTTGCTCTTGATTTGAGATTTCGCCCACCGTCCCTTCTGGGGCGGTGGGCGAATGTGTTTAGGGTAGCGAGTATTACTCAACTTTTAATTGAGTTAATACTATTATTTCAGCGGCTCGTAATTGGTAAACTCAGACAAGGTTTTATATCTATAGTTTCTTTTGCCTAGCCAGTGGCGGAGGCAAGGTTTGGAGCAGGTGCTCAAAACCATGAAAACTCTTGAACCCATTTTAGAAAAGGCCTGGTGCGGGCAGCCCCTGGATGAGGTAGAGGTGACTTCGCTTTTAGCCACACCACCGGGTAAACCCCTGGATAGCCTCTTTGCCACCGCCCGGGCACTCAGGGAGCGCGTCTTCGGGGAGGAGGTCTTCCTTTACGGTTTTGTTTATCTATCCACCTACTGCCAAAACCACTGCAATTTTTGTCTTTATCGGGAGGGCAACAGCGCCTCGCCTCGTTACCGCAAAAATATAAAGGTCATACTCGATATCGCCCGGGCATTAGCCGCCGATGGGGTTCACCTGCTGGATTTGACCATGGGAGAAGACCCTTACTACCTGGAGGGGGGTGGGGGGAGGCTTCTGGAAATGGTGTATGAGGTGCGCGAAGCTGTCCCGTTATCAGTTATGGTTTCCCCCGGCGTTTTAACACCAGGAACCCTGGTTGAAATTGCCCGCCTCGGGGTGGATTGGTATGCCTGTTACCAGGAAACCTTTAATGAAAGTCTTTTTGCCCGCTTGCGTATAGAGCAAGATTTTGATAGACGTCTGGCAGCTAAGGTGAATGCCCGCCAGGTCGGATTGCTTATTGAAGAGGGGCTGCTGCTAGGGGTAGGAGACAGCCCCGCTGACGGAGCATTGGCAGTAAAAGCCATAGAAAGCCTTTGCCCCAGCCAGGTGCGGGCGATGACCTTCAGACCTCAGCGTGGCACCCCGATGGCTAATTGGCCAGCACCGGATTCACTGAATGAATTACGAACTATTGCCACCTTTCGTATTTGCTTTCCCGAGCGGCTGATACCAGCCTCGCTGGATGTGGATGGTGTTCAGGGTCTTGAGGCTCGATTGAATGCTGGAGCCAATGTAGTGACTTCGATGATACCACCGCGGTATGGACTGGCGGGGGTATCCAGGTCTCAGTTAGGTATTGAAGACGGGCTGCGGACGGTGTCGGTGGTGACCCCGGTGATTGAACGGCTGGGTCTGAGGGTAGCCCCGGTATCAGTGTACCAACAGTGGATTAAAAAGGAAAAGCGGCTGAGTAAAAAGAAGAGGTCATAAAGATGCTCGCCACCAAAACCATTAACGAAGCTAAAGAGGTGCTCAGGCATATGGTGAGTTTTTGCCTCGAGGCAGGAATACACCCTCCGCCGGTCTTTTTATGGGGCTCCACAGGGATAGGTAAGTCTGACATCATCAAGCAAATCTGTGAGGAGGAGGGAATAGATTTTGAGGATTTGCGGTTGACCTTGCTTGACCCGGTTGACCTAAGGGGGCTGCCCAGGTTTGATGGGGGAACGGTCAGGTGGTCGCCACCCTGCTTCTTGCCGCAAAGTGGAAAGGGTATTTTGTTCCTGGACGAGTTGAACCTGGCGCCTCATTCAGTGCAGTCGGCTGCGTATCAGCTTATTTTGGACCGCAGAGTTGGGGAGTATGTGTTGCCAGATGGGTGGATGGTGGTGGCGGCGGGAAATAAGTCCACCGACAGGGCCTACACCGTGCCGATGCCGGCCCCGTTAGCGAATCGGTTTATCCATTGGGAAGTTGAAACGAATCTTGATGACTGGAAAAAGTGGGCGTATGTAAATCAAATTGACCCCAGGATAATAGGTTTTTTGAGCTTTAAACCTGACCTACTGTTTCGCTTCGACCCGGTGAAGATGGAACACGCCTTTCCCACGCCTCGAAGTTGGGAGAGGGTCTCCGAGATTTTGGCTATAGGGCTTGATAGCAAAACGGATGTAGCCGGTGCTATCGGCGTGGGTGCGGCCACTGAATTCGTAGCTTACCTGCGGGCAACAGAGCGGCTTCCGGATGCAAGGATGATTCTCAACGGAGAGGACCTGGTTCCACAGAGTCCGGACCTGCTCTACTCTCTGGTATCGGCCCTGGTTTGTTATGCCCGCGAGGACAGGGAGAAAACTGCCAGGGTTATAGAATACGCCTGTCTCTTACCTGAGGAATTTTCCGTGCTGCTGGTAAGGGATGCTATCAGAGCGGAGTTACCGGTTAGAGAAACACAGGAATTTGTTTATTTTGCCGAAAAGCACCGGGATTTGATTCTATGAGTGATTCTAAGAGCGTCAGGAGAAGGGTAATTAGAGCCAGGGTTCAGCTACTGCTGAAGAACCCCTTTTTTGGCTATCTCGCCAGCTATCTTGAGCTGAGGGAGCATGAGAGCGAATATCCAACCGGGACTGATGGTATTCGCCTATACTATTTTCCGGAAAAGATAGATAGACTGGAAGATGAGGAGATTGAGGGGGTCTTTGCCCACGAGGTGATGCATCTGGCGCTAGGACACATTTGGAGACGAGGCTCTCGAGCAAAAAGGCTGTGGAACATGGCGGCGGACTATGCGATTAACGCCATTTTGAAAGACCAGTTCCGTTTGCCTGAGGGGATATTGTACAAAAAAGAGTTTGAAAACAAAAGCGCCGAGCAGATTTACAATGAGCTACTGAGCGAAGATAACCTGCTTGGTGGTGAAGGAGACACCGTGGATGACCATGGTGTGTGGGACAACACTGAAGAAGGGGGTGGGGATAAGGTCAACCAACCGGATAGTCGACCAAGGGAGGCATTGGATAAGTCTGCTGAAGCTAGTAAAGATGAGGAGTTGTGGAAACAGAGGGCGATTGAAGCGGCGGCGGTGGCAAAACATCAGGGTATGTTCCCCTTGGGCATTGCCCGGGTAGTTGGGGAACTTGCTTACCCTCGGTTGAATTGGCATCAGCTTTTGCATCAGTATATTAAGCAGCGCTCCAGCGATGACTACGATTGGATGAGACCCGATAAGCGATTGCTTCAATATGGGGTATACTATCCATCTTCTAAGTCCGAAATGTTAAAAATAGCGGTGGCTGTGGACACCTCGGGAAGCGTGAGTGATGAGCAGCTTGACGAGTTTTTGGCGGAGATGAGAAACATCCTCCAGTCCTTCAGCTCGTTCCAGGCCAGGCTTTTAGCTTGCGATGCCGCCGTTCATGCCGATATGATGGCGGTGCATGATTCGGATTTTGAGCCCTTCCTGAAGTGCCTCAGTGGTGGTGGTGGTACCGACTTCCGTCCTGTTTTCAGCAAGATAGATGATGACCCGCCTGAGGTGCTGGTCTACCTGACGGACGGAGACGGGAAATACCCGGACTCGAATCAACCCTTTGATGTCATCTGGGTTATGAATTCCTACCTTGAGCCGCCATTCGGAAGGGTCATCCGCTTACAGGGGTATGAACGATGAACTGCGAAAGCTCGCCGGGTGACACGCTGGTGTTAAAGGTTTGGGACCCTGGTACCTACGGGAGCATGGCCCGGCCTTTAGTCGTGCGGTGCCATTTCTACGCCGAGCTATACCGCTTGAAGACTGACGAAAAGGCTCCGGCTGAACTTCCACTGGAATCCAGCGGGGAGTTGATACGGATGATTGGGAAGATGTCTTCCGGAGTCACGGGAGATGCTCTCCACAATTTCGTGAAAAATGAGCTAGAATTAAAAGTTGGTGACGAAGGTTACAGCATTTATGCAGTTGACGACTGCCAACTGGCTGTCATAGATTGTATGAGTGTTGATTCGGAGGCAGTCAGTACTTACTTACAGGGTGGGCTGGGTTCATTGTCTGAGCATTTTCGTGTTTTGGAAAGGCTTTTGAGCGAACCCTTTCCGCGCCTGGAGGAAATGGAGGGTAACATTTTCGAAATTATGGGACTTCTGGAACCGTACCAAAAGCTTTACCCTTCGTTAAAAAGGGTTTTAGGGGATAAGCTAGGCGGGGGATTTGATAGCCCGGAAGTGGCTAGGGTCTACCTGACGGTGGCAGATGCATCGTTGGCAAAGGACTACGAACACCTTAGAGCCGAAACGGTAGAACCCTGGCTGGATATATTGCGCCGAGCGCTGAGAGCCATTCAAAGGCCGAAATAACGACGAGCCGGCTGGGGGGAACTTGCATACTACTGGAGCCAATGTAGTGACTCTTCGGTGAGATATCGAAGATAGGAGACACGATGGGTTAAGTGTCCGGGGGAAAGTAAGTGTTCTCAGCCTTTATGGAGGGTTGGTCGGCAGGACCACGTGGACTCTAAATCCATGTAGTCGGGTTAAACTCCCGAACTCTCCGCCATCGTTTGCCGTCTATAGCCCGGGGGGATTGTTATGGAAACACAAAGTCCCGTCACCACTGAGGTTGGCGGAAAGCAGAAAAAGAAGAGGGTCTTTAGGAAGGGCGAAGACTTGTATTACCTCATAAATCGAATTAAGCTTTTGCCGTCGCATAAGGGGATTCTCCATGGTGTCCGTTCCGTAAAATGCCGGGGTAACATGATGACCATAATTACCCACTGCAACCAAAAGGTCTGTGTTAGGCGTTCCAACAATGGTCGCCTGGCACGGTGGCTCAGGAATAAGTGGTACGAAAAGCCCTGTCAGGGTTGCCGGGTGCCAGGGTGGAAGCTGGAAAAATACTCTCGGACCTCCTTTGTCAAGGAAGGCGGACATGAAGGTTACCTTTTCAAGTACTCAAAAACAGCGACTCCTTGAGCTGGATGCGGAACCTGAGGCACTGGCACTGAGCTTTGCCTCGGAGTCGGAGCGTAACGCTTACTTCAATCATCTGGCCAAGGAGTTGTCGGAAAGAAACATGGATATCTTGACCAGACTCCGCACCAGTCTGCGTCGTCCTGTCCAGATTAGAATAGCGGCGCAGGTAGCCGAAGCCTTGGTGCAGGCTGGGTTCGTGGAGGTGACTACCCCAGCCTTTTTGGCTCGGGGATTACTCAAAAAAATGAACATTACCGAAGATGACCCCCTGTGGAAGCAGATTTTCTGGATTGATGAAAATCGTTGCCTGCGCCCTATGTTAGCGCCTAACCTCTATTTTCTGTTGGGACACTTGCAGCGTCTGTGGCCGCGTCCAATCTGCCTTTTTGAGATAGGCTCCTGCTGGCGCAAGGAGTCCACAGGCTCCCACCACATGGAAGAGTTCACTATGCTAAACTTGGTGGAATTGGGTTGCCTGGGTAAGCCACAAGAACGGTTAGTTGAGATAGCAGACCTGGTCATGGGCACATTCGGTCTTTCCTATGATTTGGTGAAAGAGTCCTCTCAGGTTTATGGCTTTACCATGGATGTGGTCTGTAATGGGGTGGAGGTGGCTTCGGGCGCTACCGGCCCCCATCCCCTGGATGGCAACTGGAACATCAGCGAATCCTGGGCCGGACTGGGTGTAGGGCTGGAGCGGGTGGCTATGTTAGTTACCGGCAATGGGAATATACACCGTGTCGGTAGAAGCCTAATCTATCTGGATGGGGCACGGCTCAACATCTAAACAGGCTGTGCTAAAACTAGGTAGTGTATCATTTTGTATTGGGGCAAAAACTTGACAAAATTGTTGATTTGTTTTACAAAATGCGGTATACCGTGGTACACTATGGTATACTAGTAGTAAATAATAGTAACTTTTGTGGTGCAGGATAAATAAAAGTGGCAAAATAGTGGGAATGAATGGATGTATTCCGATGCTTAGACAAAGATGGTATCACTGTTATTTGTCCGAGGGATACATGGGAAAATCATATAGTTTTTGAACATCCTGAAATGATAGGGTGTGAATCATATGTTAAAGAAACTATTGAAAAACCATACCAAGTTTACCAAGACCCGAAGCACCCCAACCAGAAAAATATCTACCGACCGTTTATTTTGCCCAAACCATTTCATACCCAATACCTTAGGGTAGCAATAAAATACAGAAAAAGGATATTTAGGGGCTTAGTGGGCTATATTTCAACAGCTTTCGCTTGTCAGAATAAGAAAAAGGGGGATATTCTGATATGGGAAGAAAAATAACCGGTTTGGATAATCTTCAGATAGATTACGACACTATGAGTAACATAAAGAATTTCATTCCTGTATATCATGAAGATGAGGATACCTTTTTCCTACGCCCTGAGAAAGCACACCCCGCAACGTCGGTAGATTGGGATGGAGAGTTTTGGATTAGAGTTGACCCTGAAAATGGTGAGGTGGTTGGACTAGAGATAGAGGATTTTGAAACCGTATTTCTAAAGAAACACCCCGAACTCGCCATCGCATGGAAGGAAGCCAAACCGTTATGTTGTCGGAAAAGGTCACATAAATATGAGGAAACAACTTGGGAGGCCTTTCTTCGTATAATATTGGAGTTTCTATGGACATTTCTTAGGGAGAACCCACAACAAGCAAGCTTTGGAGCCATACTAGCTCCTTAATACAATGATGTGGCTAAAGGTATGAGACAGAAACGAGAACACGATTTCAGTATCACAGCATTTCGGGTTGTTCAAGAAGCTACGGGACAAATTGAACCTAAACCAACTAAAACCTTTGATGCTAAGGCATTGGGGCATCTTGGTGGTCTAAAGGGTGGTAGAGCTAGGGCTTGCAATACTCACACCCGAAAGGCGGGTAGAAATAGCAAAGAGGGCAGCTCAGGCTAGGTGGGGGAGGTAGAGGTCAGGGCGTCGTGGATTTTTGGTAATCTTGGGCATCAAGGCAGACGTCATAAGTGGCTTTGTCAATCGGCATCCATTTTGTCCCTGGTATCCCCCTCCCCGAATCACTACTAGGCCCAATTATGAAGTGTGACTCAAAAAAGAGTTGTCGCTTTTGGTCGTTAGCTATCTTTTTTGCAAGACTAATAGCTGGTTCAAAATCCCTATCTTGGCTTAAAATTATCGCCACATCATATTTTCGCTCATACGTAAGTCGTATCATATCAATAGCAATTTTAACATCAACGCCCTTTTCTTGGTTATGCGCATTGATTTTTCCTTTATAAACTTCAATGCCTTGGCTTTCTAAATACTTAAGCTTCTCCCCCCCAAAACAATTCCAATGGTAATTTTGGTATGAAGTAGGCACACCAGTGTAAAATCGTATCTGTGTGATTGTCCTCCCTGAAGTTTGAGAAGCTAGTGCTGTAGCTAATTTCTCTACATCATAGCTAGGCCATGTGTAAACATAGGTGTCACTAGCGGTCGACCGCCATGCGTCCTTGGCACTGCGATAGATGTTTTGACCATCAAAAAAGACTATCGTGTTCAAGTGCTCTCCAATAAAACACTTGCCCGTTGGATACAGTCGAAACCGCAGCCAACGGGCAAGGATCAAGTCAACGCACTATATACCACACATGGTTATTTGTCAACCCCCTACATTAAAATATTTTCAAAATAACCCTAAAATACTTGACAAATGTTTGATATAAACGCCTTAAAATAACCACCAACCACAACCGAGCAGAACCGTAGAGCACAAGCTGTTGACAAAGAATTTAGACAGGGCTTATAATTTCCAATGCTTGAGGTGAGCTTAGTGACCCCTTAGCAAAGCTCATCTCGTTATGTGAGATTGGTGGCTATGAACCCTAAACCGCATGGTTATTCCTTTCGCCTTGGACTTGTTGGGGGGCTTCTACAAGGGATTGAGGCCGCCTACCTGGCACAAGAAGCTGGCTATCAGGTTACGGTTATCGACCGTAACCCGGGGGCGCCAGCTCTGGCACTGGCTCATCAGGCCTACGTTTTTGACATCCAGGAAGAGCCCGACCGATTTCGCCGCCTGCTGTCGGGTATGGATGCGATTCTACCGACAACTGAAGAGAACGGGACCCTGGATTTTTTGGCGGAGACTTGCGAGGAAGCCGGGGTGACATTTTTGCATGATACTGCAGCCTATGCCGTATCATCGTCTAAAATACGCAGTAACAGCTTTTTTGCCAACCATGGGATACCTGTCCCTGAAAAGTGGCCTCATTGTCGCTTTCCGGTTATAGTCAAGCCGTCCACGGCCAGTGGGAGTCATGGTCTTCAGGTAGTGCCGAGTCGGACTGCCTTGGACGCTGTTTTGCCGGAACTCACTGCCTGTTACGGAGAGATGGTGGTGGAAGCCTATCACAGTGGTCCTTCCCTTTCTTTGGAGGTAATTGCCCGGCAAGGGGCAGGCATCGGGTATCTGGTCACCGAATTGGAATTTGATGCTAAGCTGGATTGCAAGCGGGTTTATGCTCCGTCGAGATTGTCCCACAGTCTTAATCAGAGGTTTGAAACCATCTGCCTTGACATTGCCCGCCATCTGAAGCTTAATGGGCTTATGGATGTTGAGGTCATGGCCGACCCCAAAAGGGGGGAGCTTGTTGTTCTGGAGATTGATGCTCGCTTTCCCAGTCAGACGCCCATGGCTGTTTATCATGCCTCCGGTATCAACCTGCTGGAGGAATGGGTAAAGGTCTATGGATGTGGTCAGCCCCTCCACCCGGCGTCAGCCAGGCCTGGATGCGCCTGGTTGGAACACTGGTCAGTAAGTGACTCCCGTCTGGAGGTCATTGGCGAGACGCGCCTACTACCCTGGAGCGGACTCCGAGTGTGGCCAAATGGTGGATTTTTCGGAGCCACCGTAGCCCTGACTAACTATCAGGAAGGTAAGGCGGCTTTCAAGGGCACCCTCATCTTTACTGGAGTTGACTGGACTGCAGTTGCCGAAAAGCGGCAAAGATGCCTGGAGCGCATGGCTTCGGCGTTGAACCTGAAAGATTTTATAGATACTACCTACCAAGTGCCGCAACTCGGAGGAAATCATGACGCGATTGACCACAGACGACCTGAGGCCGGGACCCATCGATTTGAAAGCATACGAGCAGAGGCTGCAGGCTGTAACTGGTATGGGAATGCTTGAACTGGCTCTTAAGACAACAGACATGACACTGGAACAGTACAGGTTCCGGGTGGCAGCCCTATCCTGGGTGGCGGTTATTCCTATCACTACTGGTCAGGGCATCATTTCCGGTTTTTCAGAAAAGGTGGCTGACATAGGCTGCTTTCTGGGGCTGCCTTGCAGGGTTACCAGAGGGCAGGATGTGGCTGGCTTGGGTGAGGCTGTGGCCGGCGGTTCAGAAATCATATTCCTTGCCGATGATGACGCCTTTTTGGCACTGAACCTAATTTCCCACCGACTGGTAGACAATGCACTGGCTACGGGGGAGATTTATGCTGCTGCCTTGGCCGCCGCTGCCGGAGGTGTCGCTGAACGCTCAGTGGCCGTCCTGGGATTAGGGCCGGTGGGGCAGGCGGCGGTGGGCTGGCTTCACTCACACGGTGCCCGGCTTATTGTCCATGACAGGGACCAGAGGAAGCAGTCCGATTTTTTGGTGGGGAGGGCAGACATAAGAGGAGCGGATAGCGTGGGTGAGATTCTAGACGAGACCAACCTGGTGCTGGACGCCACCACCTCTGCTAACATCATCAAGGTTAGGGAGCTGAAATGTCGGCTGCTCCTGGCGGCGCCGGGCATACCTCTGGGCATTGACGAACCGAACCCAGACATGGTTCAACTTATCCATGACCCCCTGCAACTGGGTGTCGCCGCCATGGCAGTTCAGGCATTAGCCTGATAGGCGGTGCCGGAGGAGGTCTTGAACGATTAATACTGACAAAAGTAAAAGATTGATTCTTGCCAGGAGGAGTTATGGGGAAACTGGGTATTGCTTTTGATTTGGGAACCAGTGGCTTCAGGGGGCAAGCCATTGACCTGGATAATGGGAACAAAATAATCTCTACCGCTATTACTACCCGGCACCCCCTGCCAGGGGCTAATGTAATGGACCACCTACATTTTGCCCTGGAGGTTGGGCTGGAAACTGCCCATGAGGTAGTTGTTTATGCTGTCAATCGGGTTATTGACAACCTTAGAATCGAAAAAAATGATGTGGTGCGGTTGGCTGTCTGCGGCAACCCTATTCAGCTTTCTCTTTTCAGGGAAATTGAGATAAGAGACTTGGCCTATGCTGGAAAACGAAAGCTGGAACGTCTCGGGGTGGTCACCCCGAGAAGAGACGCCCAAATAATTAAGGCACGGGATATCAGGGGTCTTAACCTACCGACGGAAACAGACATATTGATGCCACCGGCGGTTCGCCACGAGATTGGAGCCGACGCCTTAGCCATGATGATTCAGACAGGTGTGCTCGAAAGGGAAGAAATCGCCATTGTCACCGATTACGGCACTAACAATGAAATGGCCCTCATAGTAGGGGGAATCGTTTACACCGGCTCTACGGCTGCCGGACCTGCCCTAGAAGGGCAACAGATTGAAGATGGCCTATTAGCCCTCCCCGGAGCCATCTCTGATGTCGATTACCTGGATGGCGGACTTCAGTGTTTTATCCTTGACCAGGATATGTTTGCCCAAAAAGGAGACCGAGTGGACCCTAATTCGGGGAAAGTCCTGGATAAAGGGAGTTTAGAGGCGGTAGGCATTACTGGTACCGGAGTGGTTGCCTTACTCAGCCAGGGACTAAACGCCGGTTTGATTAAACTTCCCAAAATCAGCACACTCGATAGTCAAATCAAACTTGCCAGCGGCGTCAAGTTTACAGAACACGATGTTAAGGAGGCGGGTAAGGCCATTGGCGCCGTCAGGGCTGGGCATTTCACCCTTTGTCAGGTGGCTGGTATAGATATGAGCCAAATAGAAACGGCTTATATGTCCGGCGCCTCCGGAACTTATGTCGATGCCCTGAAGGCCCAGCAAATAGGTATGGTACCGTCAGGTATAAAGAGAGTCTTCCAAGTAGGGAATACCTCTCTAGCTATGTCCAGGGATATGGTCAAAAACGTGGATGAACTGTGGAACATGCAAAAAATAGCCGATGAGATGCGGCAAAACCACTGCATGTTTGCCGAGTCCGAGGTTTTCGAGAAGGTCTATATCCTTGAACTTGCCTACTGGACTGAGGGTATGCCCTTGAAGATGTATCAAAAGTTTATGGAAAAATATGGCTATCCTCCCCTGCACGAGGTCAGTGAGCTTCCGCAGGTTATTAAGACGGTGGAGAGGGACATACCAGATTTAGGGGTTATGGGGCTGAAGATCATCCCCGACATCGGAGAACGGAAA
The DNA here is from genome assembly GCA_964595695.1 of uncultured Dehalococcoidales bacterium. Taxonomy (GTDB): domain Bacteria; phylum Chloroflexota; class Dehalococcoidia; order Dehalococcoidales; family DAOVUZ01; genus DAOVUZ01. Next base: position 18,690 of record CAZQRE010000001.1, on the reverse strand, counting down.
GAGATGGCTTTTGACGGGTGCATCGGCTGCCAGAAGTGCGTCGAGGAATGCCCCGAGGAAGCCCTTTCCCTGGATGAAGAAGGGGAGGAGCGTACCATCATTATTGACCTAGCCCTATGTAATGGGGTGGCCTGTATGAGATGTGAAAGGGCGTGTACCGAAAAGGTGTTCAACCTGATTAGATTGCTTACTTCAGGAGTTAAAGGTCGACAAAGTAGTTCTTCAGCGGGAGAGGAGAAATGACCATAGACCGGACGAAGGCAGATGCTGTGATGATAGCCGCCTTGAAGAAGGTGAAGGGGATCGTGGAAGCCAGCCCTTTTTCTGAAGAAGATGCTGAGCAGGTGTTGGGCATCGAGGAGGATGCCGAAAAGCACTCCTTGATGGGTCTGGGTAGGGTCACCAACACCGGGGTAAGGGAGGTGCTGACTTGTGATTTGGTCTATGTTGCCATGACCGACAGGGAGTTTAAGTGGGGCTCTCCTTCCCTGATTTTAAAAAAGGGGGAGGCGGTGGTGGGCGAAGAAATTCAGGATGAGGAAGCCATCGCCAGGCTGAAAAAAAAGGAAAATGTCTGGTTTATGCTCGATGATTTTGTTATTTACAAGGACAGGGTATCTTTTCCCCAGGATATCATAAAGAAGGTCTGCCATTTTGAAATCCCGTGCATCCCGGCAGAATGGTGTATCCTGGAGGGAAGCGATTTTTCATATCATTCCATTATTTACGCTAATCCCAGCACACCTTGTGATTTATTCTTGAAAAGTAGCTATTTTAAAGGGGTTGATGTGTGGGGTCAGGGGACTATTCTCATCGGGGTCAAATTAAGGAGGAATAATAAGATGCCGGTAGAACAAGAATATGCAGAGCTTTATCCCCTTGAAGCGGAAGATTTGCTTAATTATCTTCCGGATGTGGACTGTGGTGAATGCGGAGCAGCTAGTTGTGTAGAATTTGCCGAACAAATAATCGAAGGCAAAAACCTCCCTTCTAATTGCCCCGTATTGGACGATAAAATCAAAACAGTAATGGAAAAGGTGTTTAAGCTGGAACTCCCTTTAATACCCTATGATACAATGATGGAGTCGGTTACCCCGGCTTTGATTAAGCTCGGACATCCAACCCCTGATTCTATGGTACTGGTAACCGGAAATTTTCGGGAAACTGTTTCCATCTTGAAGCTTATCCTTGAAGCAACACTTACCGATGCATTTTTATTAATTACAGATACTAAAGGCTACAGCATAGACAATGCGGTGGGGGAAAAAACCTTTCGCCCTTTCGAAATCTTTAAAACACTCGTAGACTCACAGGTAGCCGCTGAAGTTAAGCATTCTAGGCTCATCATCCCTGGATTGGCCAAGAGTCTGGCTACGGATATTAAAAAATTGACCTCATGGGACGTCTTGGTAGGTCCTGTTAGCGGCCTTGAATTACCACTCTATCTGATAAAAACAGCTCAAGGGGTTTAAATCTGCCCCAAAATACATTACCTACGACTTGACAATTAAACAAGAATCACGAATTAGGCCGACTCTTATGAGGGTCCAGATGGGTGAATATTCATCCGCCGAGATGAATCATAGCAATCTCGGAACAGCACAATTTTGGTCAGAACCACCCCTACCCTCGGTTTTCCCTCTATTAACTTTGTAACCTTGGGGTGATGATTTTTGTAGTTACCCTCCCAGTCCAGGGTAAATGAATTGGGCGACCATGACACACAAGCCAAAGGGAGGCACACCAAATCACCGCCTATCACTGCTTACACGAATAATAAGGTGTTCGGTGAACCTCCCTTTGCGGGCCTAGCTAAAATGGCAGTGCACCCGTAGTCAGTAGCGAGAAAGCAGGCCACCAGAGACCGACAAACGTCCATATTATTAGTGACCAACCTAAGGTCTTGGCGGAGAACTTGCCGTAAAAGAAGAGCCAGCACATGATATAGAGAACCAAGTATCCAGCGCAACCCAACGCCAGGTAGTCGCTTCTTAAGGCCTCGGGACCGGCTAAACAGATAATTATGTAGGCAATGGTTATTAAGCCTACCACAATACTAGCATTGCCCGCGGTCCTTACATCTGTCTGTCCGGTATATAGGACGTAACCGACGATGTTGTAAAAGAGCCCGTATGTGAAGAGTAGGGCAGCAGCGAAAAAGCCCCCTTCAGTGGTTGCCATAAAGATCGAGGATACTATTACCAGTGTGCCCACCATAAGGGTAAGAACACCTGTTGATTTAGCCTCACCTTTGCCCAATAAAAGTAATCCTATCGGTATCCACATAAGGCTAATTGCCATAAGTATTGGTGCTAACAATGTCATTTTCTTACCTCCTTTTCTTGATGGATTGAAAAATTTATGTCGTTCAGGTATAAATTCTAAAAAGTGATGAACCTCAATCCTAATGAGTGTTTATCATCACCATAAACACTCCTGCCCTGGCTCGAACTTTCCCGGCAGTCCCCAAAACATCCGTTGGAGCCAGTTTTGTCCGTCCTATCCACTTTGGGTAACACAGGGTGGCAACATGATTAGGAAATGACCTTCTTACCGCTACGCCCGGCTAAACAGCGGTTGACGGCGGCCCCAATCAGTTCCTTTTTTAGGTTTCTCCCGATTATTGAGATTTTACTCTGTTGGGCACTTTTAACTTCTTGCCAGGAAACATCTCCTGAGGCAAGTTGTCCCACCACCCATTGGTTATCGACCTTGAATATTCCTTTGGCTCTGACTATTTCCTCCCCCAAAAGGGTAGAATTTAACAACTCTTGAAACAGCTTTTCCAGTTCAAGCCGGTCAAAAGAAAGCTCATAAACGCAGCCAAAGGATTCATAGCCTAACGCATCTTCACCCTCGTGGATGTGGATAAGTCCCTCTTCTTCTACTTCCTCTATCGGAGAAGCCATTTCCACTTCAAAATCCGTGGACAAGAAAGGAGCAGCGGAGAGGGCTGATTGGTATTCACCCCACTCCACTGCCCCAAACTCGGTCATTAGAACAGGAACCTTGGGATTGATCGCCGATATAGCATCTTTAGTAACCGCAGCCTCTATTTTTTTGACTTTATCACATTTATTTAACAAAACCACATGGGCATTTCTTACCTGAGACTCAACAAAATGTCGGTTGCGTCTATAAAAACTGATGAAATTGGTAGCATCGGTAATCAGGATGTTATGAGTCTCTTTGATGATATCCTTGAATAATTCGGCGTGTATGATGTACATAATCTGAGTTATCTGAGCTACCCCAGTCGGCTCAATAATTACCCTCTGCGGATTAAAGGTTTGGCTTATATCCAACAACTGAGACCTAAAGTTTGTTTGAAGGGTGCAACAGATACAGCCGCTGGGCATTTCTACTACTTGAGCGTCCTGACTGGCTAACAGATCGCCATCTATACCCACCTCGCCGAACTCATTTACCAACACTACAATTTTTTCATCCTGTCCCCATTCCTTGAGAATCTTGGCGATAAGAGTAGTTTTGCCAGAACCCAAGAAACCGAAAACAATATCAACAATCATCCCTATAGCATTCCTACCTTATTAGGCGTTCCACTTAGCCCGCATATCCTGCCAACTCATACCGGCTAGGGCATCCGAGGCTAATGGGCATGCCTGGCTATCCTCCTTGGCGTAAACACTCAAATCATAACCGGTTGCCCACTCTGGGGCGACCGCCCCCCCAGCGCTGATAAAGGGGATATTAATTCCCGCTGCCTTAAGTATGTGGCAAATCCTGGGAAAGGCAGTCATGGTGGTGGTCATTAGGGCTGTTCCGGTGACCAGGAGCGGTTTATGCTCTTTAACTGTGGCTACAACCTTATCTACCGGAACATCACACCCCAGATTGATAACTTCAAAACCACCAGCATTGAAGAGAGCGTTGGCAATAACCTGACCGATGTCGTGGATATCCCCCTCGGCAGTATGGGTAACCACTTTGCCCTTCCTATCCATGGGTTTGCCCATGGCTTTCTCGCAAAGGGCGATGCCGGCGTTCATGGCATCGGCGGCGAGAATAACCTGGGGCAAGAAATAAACGCCCTCATCCCACAGCCGGCTCACTTCATCCATGCCGCTGACAAGCCCTTCACTAATAATAGCCGTAGGCGCTTTGGACGCTAAAGCCTTTTTGACTGCAGGGGCAATCCCTTCGTCATCACCTTTAACCACGAAGCTGGCAACCTCTTGCATAATGGGGTCTTTGGAGACTACGCGTGCCGCCTCCTTTGCTACCTCCAGAGCAAGGTCGTAGCGTTTAAAGATGTTAGAGTAATCTGTCAATAGTTTCATCTTTTTCCCTCCTTTTTGATTGGATGTCCCCTCTCTTATTATTTCAACCCATAGGAATCTGGATTAAAGCCCTTCACATCTTTTTTGTATTTCGTCAAACACATATCAACAAAGTTTCCTTCATCCGCAGGAAGAGCCTCCATATCCTTCATCGCCTTCTGTAAGGTTTCTTTCTCAAAGGCGGTCAGTTTCATCCTAGGTTCAGCCAGGATGATACTACCTGCCTTCATTGCTGCAGCCCTGGCTCTGGGGTAGTATCCCTTAGCCGTGTTGGCGACGATGGCATTGCCTATCTCCCAGGCATTATCGGGCGCCACAATCAGGCTGTGGGAATCTCGGAATATGTCAGAGTTGACTAGGATCTCTTTCATCTCTTTCTGATAACCCAATTCGATGGCACTGTTGAACATTGCGCAGTCGTAACCGAGTATCTCAGCGAAGACCGAGGTGGTGGTGGCACCGAACATATCGTGATATTCCACGGCCTCGTTGCTCCAGAGATCACATACGGCAGCAATCAGGTTGCTGGCCAGGTCGGAGTGGGCGCAAGCACTAACCTTGCCCTCAGTGGTGATAGGTACTCCGGTCATGGCCTTGATGATGGGATTCTCATAGGCGCAGTCCTTGCCGGGTCCAGTAGCACCACACTCATAGGCTACCAAGGTCCGGGCGGCAGCGATGCTCCGGGCTAGAGCGGCAAATACATGAGGCACATCCTTGGAGGTCATACCCCCCGCCATGAACATAGCTGTGTTTGCCTCTGAGCAGTTGGTGTCCCCACCAGCAATGCACTTATTCTCCTTGCAAATAGCTACAATCTGATTCCACATCCACTCCATGTCTAGGCAGCCCAGGTAACCTATGCCGAATAGAATACCACCGATATCCTGGCGGAGGAGAGCGTAGTCAAAGACCTCCTTCCCACCCGTGGACTCGATGCAGACAACGTCGGCATACTTGGAGCACGCTTTAAAGGATTCCAACATTTCCATGGTATAGTCGCTTGTCCGCATGTGGACATTTTCTGGCCGGCGAAGGTCGGCGATAGTGGCCTGCTGACTTGCAATTAAGCCATACTTAGCCAGGTAATCATCCATCTGCTTGGCTGTCTGGGCAGCAATCTCTCCGCCCCATGTGGGATTGTGGGTCATCTGGTAGATATGCTCATTTTCAATAACCAGAGTGGGATGTCCCACGATGGGCATTCTTTCCAAGGCATCTCCGTTGGCCTTTTCATACTCCCGCAGCAGGGTCTTCAGAGTCTTTTCACTGCCCGGCCTGGGGTGGGGGACCACCTGGGGATGAACGAACCCTCCCCCCATCTTCAATCCCCGTTTGGTGGTAACCGGGACCTTGGCAGTTCCGAAAATCATCTCGTCACCGCTCTTGTAAGCCATGGCACTAATTGGTTTTCTTGCCATTTTTTTCCTCCTTTATTTGATAAATAGCTTGTTCCTACCTATTTAACTTTTAATTTAAACTTCTTGGCTATCACCTCCTTTCTTCTGTAATTCACAACTTTGCTACCTGGGAGGGCAATTAAACAAAAAACCGCCTAAAGAAGTAATGTAGAATTCTTCTCTACGCGGTTCCCTACGTGGTTCCTTGTCATACCCCCCCACCTCCCTTGGATCTTCAGGAAAGTAGAAGACATATTTAAGTAAATGAAATTTTAAGGTAAATATAAAGGTAAATATAGATGAAAAGAATTTTACCACAAGAATCGCTTTTTGTCAATACCCTTCATCAAGGTCGGTGCGTGACAAGTTTGGTGCTTGTCAAAGGTAGGAAAATAGACTAGGCTCACCTAAAGGGAGACCACCACAAGGATGAGGAAACCATCGCCAGGCTGAAAAAAAAGGAAAATGTCTGGTTTATGCTCGATGATTTTGTTATTTACAAGGACAGGGTATCTTTTCCCCAGGATATCATAAAGAAGGTCTGCTGTTTTGACATCCCGTGCCTCCCGGCGGAATGGTGTATCCTGGAGGGAAGCGATTTTTCATATCACTCCATTATTTACGCTAATCCCAGCACACCTTGTGATTTATTCTTGAAAAATGGCTATTTTAAAGGGGTTGATGTGTGGGGTCAGGGGACTATTCTCGTCGGGGTCAAATTGTAGCCGGGAAGTTATTCGCCTATTGACAAAGAAGTTAGAGACGGCTTATAATTTTTATGGTTTGAGGCAAAGGGAAGAGCGGGTTGCGAGAGAGCACGTAGCTATATTTTCACTAAGGTTTGAAAGGCACAAAGTATAAGGGCGAGGTTAGATTTGGCTTTCTCCCAGATGATGATGTGGGGTCTAAACTATACCAGAGTGAGGCGGTGCCCCCTAGAGCTGTTACAGAATACCACCATCAGGCAATGTTAGTGGTCAGGTGCGAGCTAGGAGATTAGAAGGCTTACTGGTGGCACAGACTAAACTGAAGTCTATGAGAGGATAGTTTCGTCATAGAAGATATCCATACCCAGAAATAGGGTAGGATTTAGCTACAAACCCCCCACTTGGCAGGGGGGGTGGAAGTGTAATCTTTCTTAAGGAGGTGAGCTGAAAAGTAACCAAGGTTTGAACACAACCTGAGAAAATCCTCAGCGTTGACAAAAGCTTTAAAGTTAACTATAGTATCTCAAATCAAAAATAAAAAGGAGGGAGAAAATTGGCTTCAGAGGAGAGAACCAAGGAATTACTGAAAGGACTTCATGAAGCGGTGGTGGCTTTTGATGAGGACAAAGTCGTGGAGCTTTGCCACACTGCCATGGATGAAGGTGTAGACCCCTACGTGGCAACAATGGACGGTCTGGCTGATGGGATGGTGGCGGTAGGCGACCTATATAACAAAAAGGAGTACTTTGTCCCGGAACTGCTGATGTGTGCCGATGCGCTGTATGCCGGGTTGGACATCTTAAAGCCGGCCATCGTTGCCTCAGGAAGAAAATCAAAAGTGGCGGGGACAGTAGTCATTGGTGTTGTTGAGGGCGATGTTCACGACATCGGCAAGAACTTGATCAAGATGATGTTTGACGTTGCTGGCTGGAATGTCTTCGACCTGGGAAGGGATGTGCCACTTGAAAAGTTTGTCGAGGAGCAGCTAAAGACTGATTCTGAAATCGTGGCTATGTCGGCTATGATGACGACCAGCATGCTGGGTATGCCAAAAGTCATCGAGATGATAAGGGCGAAAAATCCCAGGTGCCGCATTATGATAGGCGGTGCTCCGATAAACCCGGATGTAGCGAAAAAATATGATGCTGACGGATATGCGGAAAGTGCTGGGACGGCGGTTGATGAAGCGATGAGGCTGATTGGAATGCTGAAGGAAGAAGAGGCGGCGGCAAGTAAGAAATAGCCCACAAAAGACAGAAAACGAAGGTGCTATGGCACTAAGATAGGATGGAACGAGCCCAAGGCATGGGTGCGCTGCCTACTACTGTCATTAATGCAGTAGAGGCGGGATTTGCCTGGGCGCGAGATATTGTTGTCGGTTCGAGACTATAGAACACAGGTAGTATGCCATCAAAAATACAAATAGAAAATACAAATAGAAAATACAAATAGGAAGGAAGGGAACTATGCCGGAAAAGGAGAACCAAAAGCACAGGATTATCTTTCTACCATCGGGTCGTAGAGGCGAGATTGAAGATGGGAAAAATATCAAGGAGGCTTCGGTAGCGCTGGGTGTGGACATAGAAGGCGTCTGCGGTGAAAAGGCTACCTGCGGCAAGTGTAAGGTTAGGATAGAAGAGGGGTTCTTCGAGAAATACCATATTGACTCCAAAGGGAGTAATATCACACCGCTAACGCAACCGGAGAGGAAGTTTATCAGTGAACATATGGCGAAGGAAGGTTACCGGCTGGCTTGTCAGGCTTGGGTCCATGGCGATGTTATGGTCTTCGTCCCTGAGGAGAGCCGGCTGGCAAAGCAGATTGTGCGCAAAGCAGCCAGGGAGATACCCTGGCTTGTGGTGAAGCCAGCGGTGAAGAAATACTATGTGGAGCTAAAGAAGGCTACCTTGGAGGACACTCTGGGCGACTTTGAGCGTATACAGGCGGAACTTACTAAACACTATGGCTTGAAGGACCTCACTCTTGACTATCAGGCACTGCTGACTGAGCAGAAAGTTGTGCGCAAGGGCGACTGGAAGGTAACGGTATCGGTATGGCAGGATAAAGAGATTATCTTAATAGAGCCGGGACGTGTCGAAAAGAGTTATGGTATAGCTTTCGACATAGGCACCACCACGGTAGTTGGTTACCTGTGCGACCTGTCCAGTGGCGAGGTGGTAGCCACCGAATCCATGATGAATCCGCAGGTAATTTACGGTGAAGATGTGATGTCCCGTATTACCTACAATATGACCCACGAGGACGGCGCCGAGATAATGTGTGCCGAGATAGTTAAGGGTCTCAATAAAATCGCGGGGCGAGCGGCTGCTGCGGCAGGCATCAAGCGGCATGATATCGTTGACATGACCGCAGTCGGCAATACTTGCATGCACCATCTCTTTATGGCTCTTGATACTCAGTATATTGGCATGTGTCCTTTCCCTCCTGCCCGACACCACTCCGTAGATATAAAGACCAGAGACCTGGGACTCAAGATAGCCCCGGGGGCTTATGTTCATATCCTGCCTATTGAGGCAGGCTTTGTCGGGGCGGATAATGTCGGGGTGCTCCTCGCCGAGAGGCCCTACGACCAGGATGCTATAGAACTTGTCATCGATATCGGCACTAATGGCGAGCTAATCTTGGGCAACCGAAAAAAGCTTATTTCCTCCTCCTGTGCTACCGGGCCGGCGTTTGAGGGAGCCGAGATAAAGTTTGGGTGTCGTGCCGCTCCGGGGGCTATCGAGAAGATAGCGATAGATAAGGAGACTAAGGAGGTGCGCTTCAAGGTTATCGGTAGGGAGGACTGGAATACAGAGGTGGATGACATAGGGGCCAATGGTATCTGCGGCTCGGCAATAATTGATGTCGTGCCTCAATTGTTCCTGGCGGGTATTATCAACCACACTGGACGTTTTAACCAGGATTTGAAGCACCCCCGTTTCCACCTTGATGAGGGTGGCGGAGAATTCGTAATCGCCTGGGCAAAAGAAACCTCTATTGGCCAAGATATCGTGGTTTGCCAAGCTGATGTGAGGGCTATACAACTAGCCAAAGGGGCTATGTATGCTGGAGCCAAGCTGATGATGCGTCACCTGGGTGTGGATAAACTGGACAAGGTCATTCTGGCTGGAGCCTTTGGCAGTTTCATCGACAAGGAATCAGCGGCGGTTCTTGGCCTTTTCCCCAGTTGTGATTTGGAGAATGTCTATTCCGTGGGTAATGCCGCCGGCGATGGCGCCCGCGTAGCCCTCCTCAATGTGGACAAGAGGAAAGAAGCCGACTGGATAGCAAGACAGGTGGAATATGTAGAGTTAACTGTGGAGCCGGATTTTGACAAGGTTTTTGCTCAGGCCATGTGGTTGCCCCATATGAAGGATAAGTTCCCTCACCTAGAGCACCTTCTCTCTGAGAAGGCAGTGAAATAAGCTCCAGAAAGGAGGTATGTTGGTGATGCTTAAATTTGACTTGGAACAGAAGGTTTTCAACATTGGTGGCATCAAAGTGGGTGGGCAACCGGGGGAGAATGCCCCGCTCCTAATCGGCAATATGTTCCAGAAAGGGGACGTGCTGCTGGAGAGCCGAAAGGAGCGCAAGTTTAACAAAAGTGGTGCCGAAGAACGAATCCGTGAGCTGGAACGTGTCACTCAAGAGACAGGTGTGCCCGGAATGGTAGGCTTGGTCGCTAACGCACTAGATGAGATAAAAACCTATGTGGATTTTTTCACCGGTGTGACCGACATGCCCTTTGCCATTGATATCTGGGTACAGAAGACAAGAGTGGCTGCAGCCCGCTATATAGCTGAGCTGGGACTTCAGGACCGCTTGCTTTACAACAGCATCACCCCCTGGGATGCGGACATTGAGGAGCAGGTAGCGGAACTCAAGGAGCTGGGTATAAAGCACATCGTAATACAGGCCTTCGATATGGAGGACAAGGGACCCAATGGAAGGGTCAAGTCGCTCCAGAAGATGCTGCCCCTGGTGGAGAAGGGGAATTTCGAGAGCATTCTGGTGGATACATCGGTCATGGGCTTACCGCTTACCGCCTTCTCCTTGGTAGCCAATCGTCTTATCAAGCAGAAATTTGGGTTACCAGTGGGCTGTGCTCCGTCTAACGGTACCTATATGTGGAAGAAGGCTGTGGGTGAGGAGGGTGCAAGCAAGTTCCCGGCTGTGGATGCGGCTATTGAGGCGATAACTGCTATAGGAAGCGACTTTATTTTTTATGGCCCCCTGACCGGCACCAGCCGGGTGTTTGCGGCGGTGGCTGCGGCTTCCACCCTGCTAGCTACCTTGGCTTATGCCGAGGGCGCCCCCTTACCCAGTGAGGCTCACCCCTTGCACCGGCTCTTCCCTAAGGTAGTAGAGCAATTATTAGGAAAGGAGGGGGAAAAATAATAATGGCAACAGAACTCAATTCTAGAGAACGGGTGCTTCGGTTTCTCGGGAAGGAAAAGGTAGACCGCATCCCCTGTTTCACTGGTATGGGGAATGTACTGGTAGAAGAGGTAGAGCGCCTTGGCTGGCATTTTGGAGACCTGCACCGAGACGCTTATAAAATGGCAATGGCGTCAGCGGCCACATACCCAGCCACTGGGTTGGAGTGTGCCGTAGTTCCCTATGATTACCACCTGGAGGCTGAATCATTAGGCTCCGTAGCTGAGTTTTACGAGGCGAAGAAAGAAAGAATCATCTACCCCACTATGAAGCATGAATTGGCGGAGAAGCTGGTGGACCTAGACCTTGAGGCGCTAAAGAAGAAAAAGCCATCTGGGGCGGGAAGGATACCTGTAGTGGCTGAGGCGATTCGCCTTTTGAAAAAGGAGGTAGGCGGCCAGGTAGCAGTCGGTGCTTACACTCTGGGCCCCTACGGCGTGGCTGGGGCAGTAGATACTGTTGTTGACCTATCTAAGAATGTACTGAAGAATAGAGACCTGGTGCACAAGCTACTGAAGATTCTGAGTGACTACATTGTTCAGGAGGTTAAGCTTTTCAGAGAGGCTGGTGCCGACTATGTATGTATTCGTGAGATGACATGTGCTACCGACCTGCTAAGCCCGAAAATGTATGAGGACCTGATATTGCCTCATTTGCAGGACTTGTTCTCCCAGATAGACCACCCGAGGATTCTGCATACCTGTGGCGACACAGATGACGACATGATATATATGATTAAAACCGGGGCTGATTTTATCTCCGTAGAGCAGAAGAATCATATACGCCAATCAAGGGAAACAATGAAGGGGAGTGGTGTACGCCTCATGGGGAACTTGGATGTTTACCAATTGCTGGCGATGTCAACACCTGAAGAGATTGACCAGAAAGTGAAGACAGCTATTGAGGAAGGTGTTGATGCGGTATGGCCCGCCTGTGATATTTGGCCAGAGGCGCCGGTGAAGAACATAAAAGCGATGGTGGAAGCTACCAAGAAATACAGCGACCCTGAGAACCCAGTCGCGGGGACTATCTGGGCCAAGTGAAGACAGCTATCGCCGAGGGTGTCAATGCCGTTATGGCTGGGGTGTAATATCTGATGACTGTGTCCAAGGAGAACATAGAGGCAGTGGCGGCAGCGGCGAGAAAGCATGGAAAGCTTGAGTGATAGCTGGTAAAATTTGCCAGCAGTGGTTTAACCATATTGCTCTCAGATATGCTGAACCGCATGTTTGAAATACAGTATGCAGGAAAGGAATAGTATGAACACGGAACTCAATTCTAGAGAACGGGTACTCAGACTTTTTAGGGGGGACGAAATAGACCGCATTCCTGTTTTTAGTGGTCTGGGGAACATAACAGTAGATGGACTTAAGAAATGTGGCTGTAGATTCGTGGATGTTCATATGGACGCACGCAAAATGGCGAGTGCGGCTGCAGCCACATTCCAGTTGTATGGCTTTGAGTGTGCCACAGTTCCCTTTGATTTTGGGATTGAACCCGAAACCTTGGGCTGCGAGGTTAATTTCTACCCTCATTATGAAGATGTTATCTATCCCACCATAAAAAAGAATCTAGCCGAGCATATAGAGGATGTGAATATCAATATCCCCTCGGATTTAGCCAAGGCGGGAAGGATACCTGTAGTGACAGAAGCGATTCGCCTCCTCAAAGAGGAGGTAGGCGAGCAAGTAGTAGTAGGAGCCATAATTCTAGGACCCTATACCTTAGCCGGACAGGTCACTGACCCAGGATACATGGCCAAGATGGCATTTAAGAAGCCAGACGTAGTCCGTAAGTTGCTGGACATTCTGGATGAGGTTGAAATCGAGACCGCCAGGATTTATAAAGAAGCCGGCGCTGATTATATAACTATCCATGAAATGGCAGCCGGCGGGGACATATTAAGCCCGCGCATGTTTGGAAGTGTAGTCCGGCCTCATCTGGAACGAATCATTGCCGCTATACCGTCGCCCAAGGTCCTGCATATGTGTGGTGATACAGATGGCATTGTTGACCAGATGGCCATCTGTGGGGCTGATGCCATCAGTGTAGAGCAAAAGAACCATATAGCCGAATCTCGGAAGAAGGTGGGACCTGATGTGCTCATCTTTGGAAATATTGACACTTCCAACCTGATGGTGGGAGGAAAACCTGAGGATGTTGACAGCGCCGTAAAGCAGGCTATCGCCGAGGGTGTCAATGCGGTATGGCCGGGGTGTGACCTCTGGCCAACTGTACCCAAAGAGAACATGGAGGCACTGGTGGCAGCGACGATAAAATATGGAAAGCTGGGGTGATAGTCGCTGAGGTTTGCTGACAATTGTAGCTGCGGCTAACACTCTTAGCCATATGGAGTTCGTATGGCAACTGGTATATCACAAGGGAATCTTGGCTCTTTCATAGCATCCCTATGCCAGAAGGCAGAAGCCCTGGGAGCATCCCAAGCGGTGGCATTGCCAGTCGACGACATAGTACTGGATGAGAGGACGGGGCTAAAGTGTTTGGTGCCTGTCTGCCCTGACTATGGCGTAAACCTGATGTGTCCCCCTAACCTACCGCCGATGTCGAAATTCAAGGAGATACTTAGCTGCTATCACAGCGCTATCCTGATAAAGGTAGTTATTCCATTGAGTGGCCTGTCTGGGGGCAGTGGAGAGGAAAAGGAAGAGCCGCCGGGAGTACCCACGGCGGAGGACATGGCTATCGTCGATAACGCCCAGAAGAAGCTTCACGAGGTGGTTAACCGTGTAGAAGCTCTCTGTTTTGCCGCAGGATACCGTTTCGCCGCTGGCCTTCTAGGGGGTACTTGCTGCTTATGTAAGGAATGCGTTGGCATCAGCTCTGGATTACCTTGTCGTCACCCTCTCAAAGCAAGACCAGCAATGGAGGCTATGGGCATAGATGTGGTGGCTACCGTTCAAAAGGTGGGACTGTACCTGAGCTTCGGCCGGGATGAAGGCAGGAGCTGGGTAGGCCTGGTCCTTGTAGACTGACCTAGGTACACATCACTAGGGCAAGGAGGCAGAGGCTAAGGTAGATGGTGCCAAAGGTGATAAAAGAGACCACTGGTCTGGTGATTGTCAATACCGGCAAGGGGAAGGGTAAGACTACAGCAGCCCTGGGCGTGCTTCTCAGGGCTTGGGGCTGGGAGATGAAGGTGGTCATGTTCCAGTTCATAAAAAGTTCGGGGAGCGACTGGGGTGAGCACAGGGCAGCCCAGCAGATGGGAGTTGAGATATTACGAGCCGATTTTCCTCGGCAAGACAAATCTACCCAGAGAAGCAAGTGCCAAGCCATCAAGCTATGGGACTTGGCAAGGGAGAGAATCATCTCCGGGTCTCATGATATAGTGATTCTAGATGAACTCAGCTATCCCCTTCGATATGGTTGGCTATCTGTGGAAGAAGTGCTTGATGTGTTGAGGCATCGCCCAAAGGGAATCCATGTAATTATTACCGGGCGGAATGTCCCCCAAGAATGCATTGATTTTGCCGATGTGGTGACTGAGATGCGGGAAGTAAAGCATCCCCTTCGCAAGGGCATTAAGGCACAGCCAGGAATCGAATTTTAGCCAGCAGTAGGCTCAAGACCGGGGAGTGTGATATGGACGCTGTTTATATCCTTCCGAAGCCAACCAGAAAGCGGTAGCTGTTCACTTGAGAAGGGGGTGGAAGTGCAATCTTTCTTAAGGAGGTGAGGAGAAAAATAAGCAACTTTTGGATATTACCTGGAGACGACAATTACTTGACAAATTCCAGATGGCAAAGCAAAATAAAAGACAACTAAATGTAATGGATTCTGATGAAGCTTGGCGGTGCGATTTCTGAGACTTGTGTTGAAGTCAGAGCCAGAGTTAGAAAATGTTTAGTTTTAAGGAAGGAGGACTAAAGTGACAGGTAAAGAACGTATATTTGCAGTACTGAATCATCAAAAGCCTGATAGAATGCCCTGCTTTGGTGCCAATTCTACTGTAACCTACGAACAGATGGAAAAGGTTCAGGCCTTTTGGCCTGAGGCGCATGAAAAAGGGGAACTGATGGCCAAGCAGGCGCTGGCGGCCTATACCATTCTCGGCTTCGATGCGGTAAGGGTTCCATTCTGCCAGACCTTTGAGGCTGAGGCTCTTGGTTGTAAGGTAAAGTCGGGCAAAACCAAGGGCATCCCTGGCATTGACCATCCACCAACCGCCTATACCCTAGATGATACGCCGGTGTTTCCCGATGACTTTCTGTCACGAGGTAGGATACCGGAACTGCTCAAGGCAGTCAGAATCATCAAGAAGGAAGTGGGGGATGAGGTAGCCATCGTCGCCGGGATTATCGGTCCCTGGACCATTGCCGGTTCTCTCTTAGACACGACAGTAATACTGAAAGCTAGCTTTAAGCAACCGGATAAGATTCCCCCCTTCTTGGAAGTATGCGAAAAGGCGGGAACCATGTTGGCCAACGCCCTTATTGATGCCGGCGCCGACATCATCGTCAATGAGGATATGACTGCTTCTCCCGACCTTATAATACCCAAGAGTTACAGAGAGTTGGAGCTTGAACCCCAAAAAAGGCAGTTCGCCGCCATAAGCGTCCCCAAGATACTCCATATCTGCGGTAAGGTGGATGCTATTGTAGAGTGGATGGGGCAGACCGGTGCTGACATCTTGAGTATAGAACCTGATGCTGATGTCAAGTTAGCCAGGGAAAAATGTGGACCGGATATGATACTTATGGGCGGAGTGGATGTGAAGAATACACTGTTTATGCAAGATGCAGAAACGGTAAGGGCGGAAGCCGAAAAGTCTATAGGGCTGGGTATCCAGATGTTGGCTCCGGGTTGCGCTGTAGCCCCTGGTACACCCACGGAAAACCTTCTGGCTATGGTGGATGTCGCCAAGCATCATTAAAGTTAATCAAAACTATGCTACTTATAGGACGAAGTCCTAACGGAGATATTCATGTTCCGGTGGGACTTCGCCCTGTTGTCTGAAAGAGGTTAGAGATTGGACTTGGCTGGTTTTATCAGCAGCGGTAAGCCAGCGACCATCAGGTAAATCTCATCAGCCCGCTGTGCCAGGAGCTGGTTTGCCCTGCCCAGCAAATCGCGATAAAGCCTGCCCACGGTATTAGCTGGCACCAAGCCCAGACCAACCTCATTGGTAACGATAATGAAGCTGGCATCAACCTGGTCAATACACTCTATCAGTTCATTAATCTCAGCAGTAATGTTTTTCTCAATAAGGGGGGCATCAATTTGCTCACCAGTCTGGTGGCTATATTGACCAAAAATGTTATTAACCAGAAGGGTGATGCAATCCACAATCACCACCTTAGCCCCACTGAGTCTCTGGGTAATCTGGCTTCCTATATGTGTAGTAGCTTCAAGGGTGCTCCAAGCTGCTGGCCTTGCCTTCTGGTGCTGCTCAATGCGCTGTCGCATTTCTTCATCACCAGCCTCAGCGGTAGCTACAAAGAGCACTGATTGGCCTGACTTCAGGGCAAGCTGCTGGGCAAAATGGCTTTTGCCACTGCGGGCGCCACCAATTATTAGAATGTTTTTCAACTTCACCCCTTTTGGTTTTTATTAGGTAACCCTATCCCCTTCCCCTTTTCCCTTAGCTCTCAAGTCTGTGTCCAAAATCTCTAGAAACCAGTGTTCGTCTCTAAAGACCCTCCTCGTTTCCAGGATTTCTACCCGTTGCTTAAATAAAGGACCATCAGTAACAAAGGTATGATACTCCCCAGCTTCACCACAGGGTGTAATCTCCTTTGTCTCCCTTAGTTTATCTAAATGCTTAAGAAAATCCAGGTCAACCTTCCGCCCTAACCATTCTTCGCCAAACAGGTCTGACTTGGTCACAACTATAATTGTCTCAAACCCCAAGTTTATGAAGTCTCTCAGTATTTTTTCTTGGCTCTCTCCCCATAAGGGTAAATGGGGGGTAATATCTACTTCCTGGCATACTCTGTCAATCCATTTTCGGTGTTCATTAAAGTCAATATCGCCAAAGACACCACCGTCAACCCCCTCCTGCTTGAAGGCACGGAGCATATTTTTAAACTCGGCTTCATAGTTGTCTCTAGTAGTCCGCCGCTGAACCAGCGGAATGCCGATAGCCTGTGACTGCACCTGTAGTAATTCGGGAGATTGCCCGTGACTCCATGACCGCTTACCGTCATCAGTTATCATATTTGCCAAGTAACGAACTTTTAGACCGTTGATAGTTGCTCGGTAACAGGCAAAGCAGCTATCTTTGCCCCCGCTCCACGAGGTAAAAACCTGATTCATATTACTCACCTTACTCCCCATAGTATTGACCTTTCTATGTTAAATGGGAAACATCGTTCAATAAGCTCAGTATTGCCCCCCGGGAATAGGTTTCCAGTATACTAAGCGAAGCGAAATCAAGACGAAACTGCCGCCAGTGCCGTAACTCTAAGCCTAGAATATGGCATACCAGTAGTCGCAGCGGTCCGGCGTGAGCCACAATAAGTATTGCTTCCTCTGGAGTATGTTTCTCCAGTCGGCTTAAGAATTTGCTTACCCGGTTATTAAACTCATCAAAGTTTTCGCCATCGGGAAAGGAAAGACAGAGACTCCGGCTAACCCACAATTTAGCCACCTCAGGATAAAGCTGGCTAACCTCGTCAAATGTCAGCCCCTCAATCTTGCCGAAGTTAACCTCGTTCAGCTCGGCACAGGTTATAACATCCAACTGGTGCCTGGAGGCGATAGTCTTAGCCGTTACTGAAGCCCGCTTCAGGTTACTGGTATAGATAGCATCAATCTTCTGTGTTGCCAGTCGGTTGCGCAAGCTCTCAGCCTGCCTGAGTCCGACGGCGCTCAGCTTAATATCACTCTGTCCCCAGTACCTTAAACCACTGCCCTCTTCAGTATCACCATGTCTCACCAGAAGTAGTTTAGACAATTATACCTCCGAACTAGGTTAATCCCAACCACTGATTGTGAGCCAGCAGTACTACAATAATTAGCACGCAGACCTCAGCCACCTCATTTATAGCCCCGTAGGTGTCACCAGTAAGACCAGAAAACTTACGCTTAAAATAGGCTCCCATGGCTATCACTATAACCCAGATGCCAAGTATTATAGCAGGTCCTACCAGATAGAAGTAAGTTATGTTTGCCAGCCGAGCCAGACCTATAGCTATCGTCAGGGTTATGACTGTAGCCATAGTAAACCTTGTCCAGTCAGAAGCCTGCTTACGCTCCTTCCCTAAACCTGATGGGCTGGCAGAAGGATAGGCACAAATAGCATAGACCATTGCCCAGCGACTTATTACCGGCATAAGCACCAGGGTTGACATCAGTAAAGGCTCAGGCACACTATTCAGTGAGATATATTTAACCAGCAGCAGGCAACAGGCGCCGATAACACCAAAACCGCCAACCCGACTGTCACGCATTACCTGCCATCTTTCTTCAGGAGTCTTGTGACCACCTATCCCGTCGCAGGTATCAACGAAGCCATCCAGGTGCAATGCGCCACTAATCATCACCAGGTAAATAATCAGCAGCACGTTAACTACAGCCGAAGGTAAAACAAGACTCAAGAGCCAACTGAGCCCGGCTAGGATTAGACCAATAAGGAAGCCGACCACAGGGTAATAACCTACGGAGCGGACAAATTCCTCCCGACTAGCGTCACGCCCCCAGGGCAATGGTATAGCGGTTAGAAACCGTATCGCGGCCAGCAACGCCAACTTTACTGCTCTTCCTTCTCTGATACCTCAGCCTCAGCAAAGGTGGACATCTCAGCCAACAGCCTGGCTGAAGCCTCAACCAGAAATATTCCTAGGGCGGCACCGGTGCCTTCACCCAGACGCATGTCCAGGC